>JAUVJW010000150.1 GCA_030596465.1 Candidatus Fermentibacteraceae bacterium
CTGCGTGCGAGACGATAGCGACCAGCCTCTTCACTGTACTCTATGAGTATTGATTTTGTGGTGGTACTACCGCAGTCGGTTGCTAAAATAGTCTGTATTCTTTCAGCGGCCACTGCTTCTCCCTTCATTTGTTTGTCCGAATGCATCACCGGCTTTTTACTGCCGCGATGAATCCGGGTCAGGCATCCGGTCTATCCTCGCCTCTGCGGAACAATCTCCTGAAAAAGCCTCTACGCTTCTTGCGCCTTGTCTGCTTTTCCTTCCGCCTAAGTTCGGAAACCAATGCGTTTTCTTCCTCTATTGCTACTGTAAGTTTCTCTACATTTTCACGATCTTCTATCATTCTAACAAATCTGTAATAGTCTCCGGATTGAACGAGAAGAGAAACTACAGGATTCGCGAACACAAGCATCTGACTTCCCAGAAAGGAGACTGGTTTAATGGATTCCAGAAAAATAATTGCCGGTACGGTCATATCCCTTTCGACAATCTTGCGGGCAATTCGCTTCGCAAGATCATCAATCTTCTCAGGTGTATCCGAATTGTAATCTTCAGGATTTAATCCTGGCCCGAATAAACTCAAGCACTTCCTCCCTGTTACCGGAAAACTGTATGCCCAGTCCTCTGAACTTAGCCAGCCTTGTGGGCTCTTTAAAAGGGCTCAGCAGAACTCCATTAGCGTCCGGCACAATGCTTCTGACTTCTCCCCATTTTCTAACTTCTGTACCAAAGGGTGACTTCTTTCTAACTCCGGTGGAATCCATAATAAACTCAGTTGGGAGAAAGTAGTTCCACATAGAGAGGAACAGAAGAGCAAGCCCGATTATTCCCCACCAGATGTTTCCCATCATCGCTGAGGCGGCAAAAGCCGATACAAGCATAATGGCGATAAGTGCCACTGTTGCTTTTGGACGCTCTTTCATGGGAAAGGAAACCCATTCAAGGGTCTCCATTCCCGTTAAATCACTCGGCTCGTTATTACTGTTCAACTGGCTCAACCAGACACAGATCTTTCACGGCCTTAACTTCATCCAGCCTGAGAACCGGTGTGTTTACCGGCGCATCTGTAACAAGATGTGGTTTCGTGTTTATCTCCTCGGCAATGGCAATCATTGCATCAATAAACGCGTCAATGCTCTCGAGACTCTCGGTCTCCGTTGGCTCTATCATAAGAGCTTCTTTAACTATCTGAGGAAAGTAGATTGTGGGTGCGTGGAAACCGTAGTCAAGGAGACGCTTGGCGATGTCAAGAGTTTTCACTCCCTTTCTCGCCATATCAGCGCCACTGGCAACAAACTCATGCATGCACGGGCCGTCATCGTTAGGCACCTCGTAGTAAGGTTTGAGCCTTGCTTTCATGTAATTTGCGTTGATCAATGCCACTTCAGAAACCTCTCTGATACCAATTGGACCCAGTGTTCTTATGTAGGCATAGGCCTTGTACAGCACGCCAACATTCCCGTGGAAAGCCAGCAGTCTTCCTATCGACTTACCCGTGCGATCTCCAAGCCTGTATCCTTCGTCTGTTTTCTCCACTGTAGAGGCCGGAAGAAAAGGCCTGAGCAATTCTGCACAACATACCGCGCCGGAACCCGGGCCGCCGCCGCCGTGTGGAGTGCCGAATGTCTTGTGCAGATTAAGATGGCAAACATCAAAGCCCATGTCACCGGGTCGTGCGATACCAAGCATGGCGTTCATGTTGGCACCATCCATGTAGTTCAACCCACCCGCGTCATGTATGATTTCGGTTATTTTCTCAATATTGCTCTCGAAGATACCAAGAGTATTGGGGTTGGTAAGCATGAAGGCACAGGTATTTTCTCCAGCCTTACTGCGCAGGTCCTCAACATCAACTCTACCATGTTCATTTGATTTTACGCTGATAACTTTAAGCCCCGCAAGAGTACTGGTGGCGGGGTTGGTTCCGTGAGCCGAGTCCGGCATAAGAACTTCATTACGATGCCCCTGTCCCCGCTCATCCTGCCATTTTTTAATAAGCATCAGCCCGGCAAATTCACCTTGAGCCCCCGCGGCGGGCTGCAGTGTAACAGCCTCGAAACCGGTAATCTCACAAAGGGATTCACCCAGTTTGTACATAATTTCAAGAGTTCCCTGAACTGACGAATCGCTGGACAGAGGATGCACTGCGGCAAGATCCTCAATTCTGGCAAGGAATTCGTGTAATCTGGGATTGTACTTCATGGTGCATGAGCCAAGAGGGTAAAGCCCCTCTTCTATATTAAAGTTCATTGTTGAAAGACGAACAAAATGCCGCATTGCCTGCCCCTCTGTCACCTGGGGAAGCCCTATAGATTCTTTTCTTTCAAACCGGTCTGGAATAGCTGTTTCCGGCACATCAAGTACCGGAAGCGCAACTCCCATTCGGCCGGGACTGCTGTACTGAAATATGGTCTTTTCCATTACACTGCCCCCTTGATGTAGTGGTTAAGGGCTTCTACGAAGCCGTCAATCTCTTCCCTGGTTCGTTTCTCCGTAACTGTGAGCATCATTGCTCCTTCACCCAGGCCGGGAATTGGAAGCCCCGCAAGAAATCCCTTTTCCTCCATGGCCACAACCGCGTCTTCAGCGGATACAGGAAGATTTATCACAAATTCTCTGCAGAAAGGCGCGTCAAACACATCGGTGATACCATCAATTTCAAGCAATCTTTTGTTAAGGTAGTGGGATTTATGCCAGCACTGCTTTGCCACTTCCACGAATCCTGTCTCACCGGTAAGAGTGAGATAGATCACATTTGCCAGCGCCATAAGCGCCTGGTTGGAGCAGATGTTGCTTGTAGCTTTTGTTCTTCTGATGTGCTGTTCTCTGGTCTGAAGGGTAAGAACATATCCCGGATTGCCAGCTCTGTCCTCAGTTCTTCCCACAATTCTTCCAGGCATTTTCCTGAGAAGTTTTGCGTTTGTGGCCATGAAGCCCACATAAGGACCGCCATAGCTCAATGCAACACCCATAGGCTGACCCTCTCCTACAACAACATCAGCCCCCAGTCTGCCGGGAGCCTCAATAACACCCAGGGCAATGGGATCAGCGGCAACAACAAGAAGCCCATTGTGTCTGTGAATAAGATCTGCCGCAGCCTGAACATCCTCAATAGAGCCGAAGTAGTTGGGATACTGTAACACCAGAGCGGCAACGCCACCTTCCGCAAGTTGCTCTGCGGCTTCAAGATCGATCAGGCCATCTATGCCGAAAGGCACCTCGTTGATCTCAAAATCTCCATTATCCATGTAGGTATGTATCACATCAATTGTTCTGGGATTCAGCGCGCCTGAAACAAGAATTCTTTTCTTTCTTGTGGCCCTGACGGTCATAAGAGCAGCCTCGGCAACAGCCGATGAACCGTCATACATGCAGGCGTTGGCGGCATTACATCCCGTAAGCCGCGCAATCATGGTCTGGTATTCAAAAATTGACTGCAGAGTACCCTGACTTACCTCAGCCTGATATGGCGTGTAGGCCGTGAAAAACTCACTTCTTGTGAGAATGTTGTCGATAGCGGAAGGAATGTAGTGGTCATAAGCACCCGCACCGCGGAAGCATACAAGATCGGCTGCACTGTTCCGCGCCGCGAATCCCTTGAATTCCTTCACAAGTTCCAGCTCACTGGCTGGTAAAGGCAGATCAAGCTCACCCTTGAGGCGAACACCCTCTGGAATAGGAGTAAGAAGATCGTCAAATCCTTCCACTCCGATAACATCAAGCATCTGCTCCCGTTGAGCTTTTCCGTTGGGAACGAATATGCTCATGGATTTACTCTCCTATGTGTGTCTTATACTCTTCGGCAGTTAAAAGCCCGTCAAACTGGGAATCATCGAGGGCCTTAACAGCAAACAGCCAGCCGCCCGCGAAAGGATCTTCGTTGATAAGCGCGGGGTTTGACTCCAGTTCATCATTAACAGCCGTGACTTCGCCATCAAGAGGAGCATAGAAATCTTCAGCGGTCTTCACTGCTTCAAGCCCACCCATCGCGTCGCCCTTTGTGGCTTCAGCGCCAACTTCAGGCAGTTCGGCCATAACTATCTCACCCATCTCGTGCTGGGCGTAGTCAGTGAGCCCGATTACGTATTTATCTCCATCCTTGCGTACCCATTCGTGGGTCTCTGTATAGCGTACATTCTCTGGAATATTGCTCATTCTGTTTCTCCTTTATTATTGATTCAAATTACTTTCGACTGCCTTCTTTATAGAAGGGTATCTTTACTATTTTCAGAGGAATCCGCTTTCCTCTCACTTCCGCTTCAAGCTCGTTGCCCCTTTTCTGAAAACCTCGTTCAACATACCCCAGGCATACAGCCTGCCCCAACGCGGGGGCAATGGAACCACTTGTAATAATGCCTACTTTTCTGTCACCGCTGAACAGAGGAGTACCGTGTCTGGGGAATCCTTTTCCAATAACCTTCATACCGACCAGATATCTTCCCGGTTTTTCAGCTTTCTGCTGTTCAAGAATTTCTCTGGCGATAAACGGTTTGTCGGTTTTCAGCTTAACAACCCAGCCAAGTTTTGCCTCGATGGGAGTTGTACTGTGATCAATATCGTTTCCATAAAGAGGATACCCGACTTCAAGACGAAGCGTATCTCTGGCACCGAGTCCAACGGGAACTATACCGAACTCTTCGCCGGCTTCCATTACAGAATCCCAGACAGCTTCAGCATCAGGGTATTTTGTGTATATCTCGAATCCGTCTTCACCTGTGTAGCCGGTTCTCGCTATCAGAGCATCCACGCCAGCGAATTTACCTGTTGTGTGCTCATAATAGCCGATAGCGTTCAAATCGACATCGGTAAGCTTCAAGCAGACTTCCTGAGCCCTGGGACCTTGAATGGCAACCAGAGCAGTCTCATCGCTTTCATTGACAACCGTCACATCAAAACCTTGAAGATGACTCTGCACCCAGGCCCAGTCCTTGTCCAGATTGGCCGCGTTCACAACCATCAGATATTCCTGACCACCAATCCTGTAAACGATGAGATCATCAACAATTCCACCATCCGGATAACACATTGTGGAGTAGTAGGCCTTTCCGTTATCAACACTAGCGTCATTTGTAAGAAGTTTGTCAAGAAAGGCGGTGGAATCCGGTCCAGTCACTCTGAATTCACCCATGTGGGTCAAATCAAATACACCAACGCTCTCTCTTACAGCCATGTGCTCTTTCTGAATCGCTCCATATTTGATGGGCATCAGGTATCCGGCAAAGGATTGTATAGTAGCATCAAGTGCTACATGCTTCTCGTAAAGCGGGGTTCTCTTGTCCATTACTGCCCCTTTTCGGGAATAACTGTAAAACTATAA
>JAUVJW010000215.1 GCA_030596465.1 Candidatus Fermentibacteraceae bacterium
CACCAAGTATGGTCCGGAGGATGGACGACGCTGAGCGGTAGAAGAACTCTTGCAATATTATTATCGGCAACACTTGCGATGGCTGTTGGGTACAGAATACTGAACAGACCCCGCACAGTTGAGGTCAGTCGTACATTTCCGACCCTTGGTACATTTGCCACGGTAATTATTACAGTTGACAATGGAGATGCTCAAGTGCTTCTCCGGAAAGCGGATTCACTGCTGAGTCATCTGGATACCAGTTTGAGCAGGTTCAGTGAAGCCGGACAGCTCTACCATCTGAATACCACTCATGGTATTTCAACGGCTACTGATCTCGCGAAGCTGGTTTGCAGGTCGGACATACTGGTTCGTGCCACAGAGAACAGTTTTAACCCCGCGCTGGGAGTTCTTTCCGAGGTCTGGGGTTTTCCTGAACCGGATGCGGTACCGGACTCCAATGTCATTCATCAGGCACTGGCATACACCGGCTGGGACGCAGGGGTACACATAAGCAAAGACACAATAACCACTGACCAGAGTACAGTGATGGATTTTGGCGCGATTGCCAAGGGATATGCCGTTGACCGGACATATGACATGCTTATTGAGCTTGGAGCAACCGAGTGTCTTGTTGAAGTGGGCGGTGAAATCAGGTGCGGCAGCTCAACCGGCAGAGTCTGGCACATAGGGGTTCGTCATCCCAGAAATGAAAGCCTTGCGGGCATTCTGGCAATGACTGCGGGGGCAGTCGCCACGAGTGGTGACTATGAGTGTTATTTCATAAGTGAGGGTATAAGATACAGCCACCTTCTTGATCCGGAAACTGGATATCCATCAGGAAAATCTGCCGGCGCAACTGTTATAGCGGAAGATTGTACCACAGCGGATGCTATGGCTACCGCCGCTGCTGTGGCAGGGCCGGAAAAGGCTCAAAGTTTTCCAGGGGAACTATATACAGGTATGATTGTTATTACGGAAGATGAGAATGACAACTGCGAAACACATGAGTTCGGAGAAATTCCATGGGCGGAGTAACGCAAAGAAGAGAGCAGTGCCATATCTGTCCCCACGCATGCATTTTTACTGAAGAGCACCCGCTTGGCAGATGCAGGGTAAGGGGATTCGATAACCCCGGTTATGGAATGTGTGTGGGTCTTGCGGTTGATCCCATTGAAAAGAAGCCCATAAAAAACTTTCACAGAGGGGCAACACTTCTTTCAACAGGCCCGAACGGGTGCAACCTCACATGCCTCAACTGTCAGAACTGGCAGATCAGTCAGCAGAAATCCACTACTGTGCAATACTTGAGCCCGGAGGAACTTGCCGGTCTTGCAATGGAGAGAAGCGATGGTCTGGCCTTTACATACACAGAGCCCATTATCTGGTATGAGTATATAATGGATACAGCTCCACTTGTAAGAGCACAGAACGGAATTGTGATCATGGTCTCAAACGGCTATGTAAATAAAAAACCCCTGCAGGATTTAATTACTGTTACAGACGCCTGGAACATCGACCTGAAGGCATGGAGTAATGATTTCTACAGAAAGATATGCGGGGGAGATCTTGATACGGTAAAGAATTCCATTGAAACGGTAGCTGCGAGCAGTTGCCATCTGGAACTCACCTGGCTTCTGATTCCCGGTCACAACGACGATCCGGATCAGATTACAGAGGCCGCTAAGTGGATAAAGGAAGCAACGGGAGAGAATACAACCCTGCACGTATCAAGGTATTTCCCCAGGTACAGAATGAGTATTCACGCAACGCCGATTCCCGTACTGAACAACGCTGTAAGACTTTTCAGAAGGTATCTTAAGAATGTATATCCGGGAAATATTTAAAAAGGGAGATATTCTGCTTGCAGCAGTTGTCTTTGCCGTGGCCCTGTTCTGGAGTCAATGCAACAGGAAAAACGATTCTGAACCTCAAAGCCTCCGGATTGTTACAGAACACACAGATGACACCATCAGTCTCTTCCGGGACACAGTAATAACGATGGAACACCTTGTCATTGAAATCAGAAACAACAGCGCAGCAATAACCGGTTCGGACTGTGCCACACAGCAGTGTGTCCGAACCGGCTACATAAGAACTCCTGGACAAATGTCCGCCTGTATGCCTAACAGAACCTGGATCGAGATACTTGGCTCTGAAAAAACTACAGACATTATCAGTTACTGATTAGAAAAGAGCCTTCATCGACCCCCAGGTTGTTCTGCTTAATGATGTCATAGGTTCTACCAATACAGAGATGAAGTAGTTGCAGTTCTGTCCACCGGCAACCCAGGGAGCCAGAGAAGTGGTGTCTCCATTGTAACTGTGGGCTACTCCTGAAGAACCTGCGTCACCGAGATTTGAGGGCCATCCGCCGGAACTCATCTCAGTATTTGAAAAGCACCAGAAATTGGCTTCAGTTGTAATAGGTGTACCGTAGGTTGCATAGACTGGAGCGTAGTGAGCAGCTGTGACAGTGGTCTGGTCAAGCATATTAGTCATGTTCGGGGCGGTACCATTCCAGAGCTCAGCATAGAAGTCGGAGGTGTCCCATGGATAAGAGGAGTGGTGGTAAAACCAGAACTCTGACTGCTCGACATAAGCGCCAATGGCTCCTGGTGTAAAGTCTTCCATATTAAACCACACGCCTCTGTAGACACCACCCCATGTGAACCATTGCGCTGTGCCGTTGTCGTAGCTGAGCCAGTCAGCATCTGTTCTGACAATCGGATCAAGATCGACTGCAACCTGAGTGCCAGCGAAAGCCGTAAGCGAAAGTAAAAAAAGTATCGTTACTGCCGTTTTCATTATACCCCCTTTTTCGTTTAGTCGATTCGAATCCACTCTGAATTCAACCGACCAACTAACCGCTTAAGTATTATGTGTTCAAGGAGTCGTGTCAAGCTCTTTGGCTGGTTTTGTTGTTGTCTTTGATAAGTGCTGTCGAAGAGAGTGATTACAGTACATCAAAAGGGTACGGAAATGAAAGAAGCTGAAGAGGAATTCAGTCTATACCCGTGACATATATTAAGGAACGGCGCATAAATAACTTCACATTTTCATAGAATTAAGGCGGTTTCTTGTAGATTGTCGAGAGGTGATATTTTCTCGACTACAATCAGGATTTATGACTTATCAACATTTTCCGATTGCCTGGAACGGAGTGCACAGCCTGAGCAGATCGGTAGATTGATTACCGCGTTTTATGTGCAGGAAAAGTTACCTTCAGTTTTTATTGTTTACTCATACGCACGCATTCTGTTCTGCTGATGTAATAGTGTAGTTCCACTTCCCGA
>JAUVJW010000046.1 GCA_030596465.1 Candidatus Fermentibacteraceae bacterium
AAGAGGCGGGCCAGCTTTTCCATCCGGCAGCAAGGTATGAACTTACCTGCCAGGGCCGGACAGTTATGGGTTGTCTGTCCCAACTGGAACTGGCTCCGGCAAACAGATGATCAGTAAGAAAATGCTCAGAGGAAAGAGAGGCCCATGCCGTTTTGCGAATATCTTTTCCTTCCCTGATCTCTGATCTTGTGTTGACCTCAAGGGACAATGAACTTCCCATCCGGCCGTAGTTCAACGACAAACTCCCACCACCGCCGTAGTATTGCTCATCAATGTTGCCGCCGGTGGAAGACAGATCTATCCAGGCATTCCAGTTCAGGAATCTCGTGTTACTCCTTTTAGACTCTGGATCATAATTCTCACTGCTGATGTACCGCAGCCTGCTCTCCGCGTACTCATATCCCGGTTCAATTCGCAACGCCTCCAGATATCTGTCCAGGGCTCCTGTTGTGTTTCCCCGGTTTTCCTCAATCAGTCCGAGATAGCAGATTGCATACACTGAGGATGGATTTCCATCAATAACCTCCAGAAGCAGTTCTTCCGCGTTAACCAGTTGATCATCAAACAGATAGGCTTCGGCAAGTGCCGTTGTAAGAGTTTCATCCCAGGCATAATTACCATAAGCTTCCGAAAGCAGCTCTATTGCCTCTCCGGTCATATCCTCCCGGTAATAATAATCGGCAATACGCACAGCAACATGAAAATCATCGGTTTCCTTTTCCGAAGCAAGCAGGTAACACACCATCTGGTTTTCCGGTCTTTCAAGAACTCCGTACAACTCACCAAGGTTGATCAGTTGCCAGGCGGTTTCAGGTGTGGACTGAAATGCCCTTATGGCAAATTCCAGAGCCAGATCAAGATAAGAACCGTCAAATGCACTCCAACCGGCAATAATCCAGGCTTCAGGCCACAGACTCAACATCTCCTCTGCGAGTAAATCTGTGTTTTCCCCTTTGGTGTCCAGGAGTAGTATCCTTTCAGCGGCAACCACCGCGGAATCTCCGCTGAGGAACAGGTATTGCTCAAGGGAGGAGAGTGACCCGTCAAGCTCACCGGTGATTCTCTGTACTCTTGCCAGATCAAGCCACAGCGGGGAGTATTCCTCATCAAGCTCAAGGGCGGCAAGAAAGCAGTGTTCCGCGGAATCGATCAATGATTCAGCCACCGCGATGCTGCCCAGCTCTCCCCATATCCAGGAATCATCTTCCTCAAGGGCAAGAAGAGCTTCTCTGTACCATTCAGCAGCGGCATAACTTTCGCCATCAGTATTGAAGAGATCTCCCCTGCGCTGCCATCCGTAAAGATATTGCGGATCAATTGAAACACTGGTTTCATAAACCTCAGCGGCCTCCGTATACATCCCTCTGTTTTCAAGAACCCAACCCAGCTCACCATACAGCCACGGTTCAGGGTCAAGTTCTACGCATCTGCGTAAAGCAGACTCGGCCCCTGCCATGTTCTCTTCGGACTCATAGAGAAAGGCAAGTTCCTGCCATGCCCTGGAGAAATCCGGGGTCTGCTGAACCGCTCGCTCAAGCAGTTCTCTTGCATAAGTCGGATCTGAATCGATTCTAAGCTTGGCAAGCTGGTATAGAGACCACGAATTGTTTGGGGTAAATTCAAGAGATTGCTGAAAGAAACTGTCTGCAAGATCCGGTCGGTGTTCCTCCAGCATGCAGGATGCAAGCTGACTCCACGCCCAGCCGTATTCCGGGTATATCCGCAAAACCTCCCTGTAAACCTTTATAGCTTCTCCATTCCTTTTAACACCCTCAAGAAGAAGCCCGAGATCTGTATACGCCGATATCCGACTGGGATCGCGCTGAATTGTTTCTCTGTAAACTGCAATGGCACCACCTGTATCTCCGGACTCTTCAAGAACCTGACCATGCTGGTAAAGAAGAGGGATACAGTCCGGCAGGCGCCGTGTACCCTCTTCCGATGCAATCAGAGCATCGGTAATCTCACCTTCATCAACCAGTGCCATGGATAGAGTAAGCCACGCCGGACCGAACGAAGAATCTGCCCCAAGTGAAGCATTGGAATAAATCACAGCTCCATAGCTGTTTCCCATGGAGAGCAGCCAGTAACCATACGCCTCGCTAAGAACAGGATCAGTACCGGTGGCAAGATTGAAAGCGGTGGAGAACAGGCTGTCCATTCTGGCCGAGTCCTGTTCCATACCAACAAAGGCCAGTGCAGTCCATGTTCTGTAATCGGCACTGTCAAGCACAACCGCATCCATTGCGGTTGCCACAGGATTCCCTGTACCGCTCCCAAACTGCGAGATGGCTTTCACCGCCAGATCAACAGCTGAATCGCCGTAAGCGAATGATACCTGTTCCATGTTGTCCCAGTTCAACTGAGAGTATTCCTGATACCATTCCACAGGCCAGGCGGACAACAATGTCAATAGAAAAATCAACCTTTTCTCTCCTTGCCGGTTACACTGTCAATTCTTATTGCAATGATGCCTGTTCTTCTCGCCATTTCCTCTGTAATCCCGGGAGAGCTGTCCAGATACTTAATACATATCATTTCAAGAACTCTTTTTACCACATCGATATCAGAAACAAAAACAGCGGTTCCCCAGGCAATAACACTTTTGTAGTAAGTTGTCTTTTCCTCTACGCTGACTCCATACATTTCATCAAACTCAAGACATACCCAGGGCTCTGTTCTTATTGCCTCTGCTTTTCGTCCTTCAAGAGCACAGTGGAAATAAACAATACCATTATTGTAAACAAAATTCAGCGGGACTACATAAGGCTCCCCCCTGGAAATCATACCAAGCCTGACCACGGAACATTCCATTATGAATTTATCAATTTTATCTCTTGAAGTAATTTCTCTCTCTTCCAGTCTCACTTACTGCCCCCACACTGTAAAAGCCAGCCCCGCGAGTGCCACAATCCAGCAGTACCAGGCAAAACCGGAGAGTTTTCCCTGTTTCACAAATTTGACAAGAAGAGACAAAGCACCGAATCCCACCACCGCCGATACAACGAAACCAGTCATGATGTTACCAAACGGAATACTCCAGTTGGCAGAAGGAAGTTCCTTCACTGCCGCCCCCAGGATGGCCGGTATGGCCAGAAGAAATGAGAATCGGGCAGCTTCCTCCCGGGAAAACCCCGCGAAAAGACCAGTACAGATGGTTGTCCCGGAGCGGGAAATACCGGGGAGAATTGCAAGAGTTTGGGCAAGGCCCACAAGCACTCCCCTTTTAAAAGTGATTCCCGATTCCCCGGCGGAAGGAACTCTACCGGAAAAGAAAAGGATTGCTCCTGTAAAAGCCAATGCTCCGGAAACGAAAAACATATTACTGCGAAGGCTTTCTATAAAATCACCGAACAGCAAACCCGCAATGGCCACAGGAATCGTTCCCACCGCAAGGGTAAGACCAAGAACAATACTCTTTTTCTCCCGGAGAATGATACCGCGAAGCAGCGCAATAATATCCTTCCAGTAGAATACAAAAACGGCAACCAGAGTTCCCAGATGAAGAACAATATCAAAAGCCAACCCGCCCTCAGGAACATCCAGCAGATTTGACGCCAGGGCAAGATGCCCTGAGCTTGAAACCGGCAGAAATTCAGTCAGACCCTGAACAACAGCCAGAATTGAGGCTTCGAGTGAATTCATTCGATAAACTCCCTGTGAAGTTCCCGCAATGCCGTGTCCCTTTGATCAAGAAGAACCAGAGCACTTATTGTGGCATGTGAATCCACCGTTTGCAGAGCATTGACATCAACCCGTTCAAGAGCCTCGCAGAACCTGGCCATAACACCCCGGAGTCCGTGCATTCCCGCACCCACTATGGAAACTTTAACGCAGGGGCCGATGGTTTTGTACAGCAGGCCTGTTGAATCAAGAAGTTGTCTGACCCCGTCTGTGTATTCCACTGGTACTGTAAATGCGACTGAACAGCCAAAAACACTGAACATATCCATGGATATCCCGCTGTCTGCAATTTTTCTGAACAGTCCGGCAAAGAAGGAAGAGGGTTCTCCTGAACCGGTAACAGTAAACCCGGTAACAACATGACCTGCCGCAACGCCAACAATATATCTGGTATCTTCAAGTGGTTTCGCCACCACATTGGTAACCACTTCGCCGGTATGGAAAGATCTGACCTTCAAGGTAAGATCTGATGTCTGAGCAGCCTCAGCAGCTCTGGGATGAACCACTTTGGCACCCTGCCAGGCCATCTGTCTGAGATCTTCGGCTGAAATCGTGTCCAGCTCCTGCGCGGACGGTACCTTCTCCGGATCAGCAGTGTAAACAGAGTCAACCGTTTTGTATAAAAGAACCTCATCAGCGTTCAGCGCAATCCCCAGAATCACGGCAGAGGTATCCGTACCCCCCCGGCCCAGTGTATTCAAGTGACCCATTGGAGCAATGCCCTGAAATCCGGCAATAACCACAACACTGTGATTGGCCAGAGATTCTTCAATTCTGGTAGTATCAATACTTACTATACGGGCGTTGCCTGACACTCCATCTGTAGCTATCCCGGCTTCCCATCCGGTTAGAGCTTCAGCGCTGATCCCGCTATCGCGAAGAGTAGAAGCCATGACCAGCGCGCTGATAACTTCACCGCAGACCATAAGTCTGTCCTTCTCGCGAATGCTTGATCCGGTTGAAACAAGATCCAGAAGGGTATCTGTTGCGTAGGGGTCGCCACTGCTTCCCATGGCGGATACAACTACGACCAGTTTTTCCGCTTCCCTGAGAAGAGAGTTGCAGTGCTTTGCCGCAGTAGTCCGATTCTGTTCACTGGACAGACTGGTTCCGCCGAATTTTGCAACCAGCAGTTTCTTCCGCAAGGTTAACAAACTCCCTTCCTGTATCGTGCCATGAAAAAAGCTCCCGTGCTTTCATACGGGCACTGTTAGACATTTTTTCTCTCAGTGTTCTGTTGTCAATAAGTTTTTCCAGATATCCTGTGCAACTTTCAACATTTCCAGGTGTTATCAGGTACCCATTATCGCCATGGGTAACCAGTTCAGGAACTGCTCCGGCATCAACAGCCACAACGGGCAATCCGGCCCACATGGCCTCGGCTACTGCAATTCCATACCCTTCCCAATGTGAAAGATTCACAAGAATATGACTCTGATTATACATTGAATAAAGCTCGGCTGTAGAGAGATGACCCGTAAATGTTACCTTTTCTCCCAGCGAATCCGCTTCCTTTCGAACTGCTTCCGCGTAATTCCTGTCTACTGTATCATCTCCCAGAATGAACAGATGAAAATCACGGTCTGCCAGGCGGGAACATGCCTTCACCAGAGTAAGCTGATCCTTTCTGGAACAAATTGTACCCACTGAAAGAATTCGCACCGGCAACTGTTTGTTTTCCTGATCAATTTTAAACCTGTCAAAACCAGGCGGAACAACACAAAGCCTGTTCTCCGGGATTCCCAGAGAAATTACATCACTTGCGGTACTTCTGCTGTTAACCCATATCTTTTTTCCGCAGGAGAGGAACCACTTGACTGTCTTTTTTCTGAAACTGGATACACCTTCGGTTCTGTCATGCCATTCCAGATGATGAACCATGTACAGCACAGGACACCGCAGAACGGGAAGAACCAGCCTTAGAGGAGCCATAAAACTGTAACTCTTGCTGACCACCAGCAGATCAGGTCTGCTGTTCAATACCCGGCTGAGAACATATAAAGATCCGCGAATCCGGGTGCCCCGCAGCTTTTCAGGTATTGTTGTAAAATGAATTACATCAACATCATGACCGGCAGAGCGTAAAGCCTCTGCCATCTTAAAATTGAAATAGTACCCACCGGTACTGTAATCTTTCAGCCCCAGCATAACAAATGATATTCTCAATTTTTCTCTTTCGACAAACTTCCTCTATACTGTAACAGTACCCGAGAGTATAGCCAAGCATCAGATTAAAGTCACACTGCACAGCAGACTCGTGAAGAATTATGTTCGGGCAGATATTCAATTTACACAGGGAGGAAGTTTGTCCGCGGATAGCGTCTGTATGGTTGTAAAAAACCGCCTTTCAAATGATGCCAGGGTTAAAAAGGAAATGGTCGTTCTTGCCGAAGACGGGTGGCGGGTAACTGTTATCGCCATGCCAGAACCTTCTGCCCCCGAAGAAGAAAACAGAAATGGCATCCGCATCCTGCGACCACCTGTTTACTCAAAAACAAAAGATAATCTTCGAAGTCAGGTTGCCCGGGCTTCTGAAAAATCTGACAACTCCCTTAAAGCCGGAATCATCCGATCTCTTAGAAAAAACAAATTGAGAAGATTCATTGCGGATCTCCAGCGTGATATACCATGGGAAAGAAAACTCAAAAATACCGCCTGGAAGGTAAACGCTGATGTTTACCACGCCAACGACCTGGACACTCTGGAAATCTGTGGCTCGGTTGCCGTAAAAAGAAATGCCAGACTCGTTTATGACAGCCACGAACTCTGGCTGGAATCATCCAGATATCTTATTGCTACCCATCCCATTAACCGCTTAAGACTGAAAAGAATAGAGCAGAAGTATGTTCCCCTGGCAGATGCTGTTATCGCGGTTACTCCTTTGCGGGGGCAGAAGATGCGGCAGATGTATCCTTCAATGAAAAATCTTGAGATTGTGGAGAATGCACCGAAAAAACTCACTGAATTGCCACCCACCGGCAGGCTCCGGGCTATGGTTAACGCTGACCCGGATACAATCATCGCACTGTACCAGGGAGTGATCTGCCCTGAAAGAGGGCTTGAAGAACTACTGACAGCAGCAAAACTTACCAGGAATCCCGCTGTAATCTTCGTCATCATCGGCATGGATACATGGAACGGAACTCTGCAAAAAATGGCCCTTGACATGGGATTGGAAAACAAGGTTCTGTTTCTTCATCCTGTCCCATCTGAAAAACTTCCGGAGATTACTGTAGATGCTGACATGGGGTTTATCCTGTTTAGAAATACCTGCCTGAATCATTACTACTCGCTGCCGAATAAGCTGTATGAATACATGATGGCCGGTGTTCCCATAATATCAAGTAACTTTCCTGAACTGCAGAGAGTTCTCACAACGGTGGAAAGCGGCATCACAGTCAATCCTGATTCGCCTGAAGCGATCTCCAGCGCAGTAGAAAAACTTGCAGGTGATCCTGCGATGCGGAAAAGAATGAAGGATAATGGCAGAGCAGCAGCCCTGAGCCGCTACAACTGGAAACCACAGAGCGAGATTCTCCGGGATCTATACAGAAAGCTGAGGTAGACATGAAAAAACTGATTCTCCTTACCTATACCTTTCCCCCTCTTTCCACCGGAGGAACATCAGTTGTTCTTAACATGTGCAGATACCTTCCAGCTAACCAATGGGAAGTAATAGTTGTAACTGTAGATAAACCCCGTGGTATGGCAACAGATCACACACTTCTTGAGGAACTGCCTGAGGATCTCAAGGTATTCAGAGTTCCTCATGGAAAGACTTCACTGAAAAAACCGTCAACTGCTTCCATTGGAGATGACACTCCTTTAAAAAAACTGACGAAGTTCATTGCTCACAACTACATCCTCATACCCGACCGGGTAATCACATGGAAAAAGCAGGTTCTTCCTGTTTTGAAAAAGATAATAGACGAGGAAAAACCTCACGCAATAATGTCCTTCGGTCCGCACCACTCTCTGCACCTTATAGCGCTCTCAGCCTCAAAGGAAACCGCCCTTCCTTTCATTCCATTTTTCGGTGACCTGTGGCTGGAAGACAGCTATGTGGAATGGCCCAGCAAGTTAAACAGGCTGATTGAATCCATTCTTGAAAGAAAAGTTGTCCGAAAGGCAAGGGGAATTGTTGCAACCACAGAGGCATCCGCCGGTTATTTCCTGGAAAGGTACGAGAATCTTTGTCCCCCCTCTCATGTTGCGGAAAACGCATACGACCCGCGAAGAGTAATCCAAGCTGATTCACCTGTTCCCGACCCTGAGCACCTGACCGCCGGATGGACCGGAAACTTTTTCGCGAGTCACTCTCCCGAAGAGCTGCTGGAAGGATTGAGAATGTTCTACACAAGAAATCCTCAGTCCAGGCTCAGAATAAACATGGCTGGCGGTATAGACTCCACCTCCAGACAAAAATTGGACAATAAACCCCTGAAAGGCAAAATCACTCATTACGGTCATCTCAAATGGAATGAGGTACCGGAGTTCCAGAGAAATTGCGACATTCTTATCGGGTATCTCAACCCGCGCAAAGGCAGTCATTATAAAAATGCCAGCAAAACAGCCGAGTATCTGATGTCCGGAAGAACTATTCTTGGAATTGTTCCGGAAGGGTCAATGGCAGCAAGAATCAGAAATCCCGGCAGAGGATACATCGTTCAGCCAAATGCGGAAGATATTGCCCTTAAGCTCGAAAACCTGGAGTACCAGTGGAAAACATCACATCTTCGATTACCTCTTGACTTTGCAAAAATTGAGGAAAAATTCTCCGCTGTAAGCGTAATGAAGAAGATGGCGAAATTTCTGAACAGAATGGCGGGCCCATGAAGATACTGTATGTACTGGGCTTTCTTCCTCCTTACATAACAAGAGAAATCGAAGCTGTTGCGGCCCGCGGGCACAATATCTCTGTTCTGCTTCCTGAAAACAGAAAAAACAGCGAAACAGCTGATTTCTGGAATGATATCTCCAAAGACCCGGAAGGCCACTCAGTAACCATCCGGAGAATTCTGAAATTCATATACCTCACCTGCCCTGTAAGACAGTTGGCAGTGCCTCTTTTCAAATCTTTACGATTTCCAGCAACCCTGATAAAATCACTTAAAGAAGGCGAATTCAGATATTTTCTTATTGCTTCCAGTGTTGTAGTTGAAATGGATTCTTCCTTTAAGCCGAACATTATACATGCCCACTTCGCCCAGGATCAGGCCCATATTGCAAGAATTATGGCATCCATCCTCAAAATTCCCTACACTGTAACCACCCACGCCACAGATATATTTGTACCAAAATCCAAAACCAGACTCCGCCGGGTACTGCAAGAGGCCTCCAGGGTTTTCACTATTTCCGAATACAATCTGAACCACCTTCTGGAATACGGATTGGATCGGGAAAACATAGTTGTTTCACTACTTGGGCTGGACTCGACAAAACTGCCTGAGAGGAAAATATCTTCCTCCTCTCCTGTGGCGGTTTGCGCCGCAAGCGGACTTGTTGCCAAGAAGGGAGTGCCTGTACTTATCAAGGCCATGCATCTGCTTCAGCAGAGAAATATAAATTGCAGGCTTACTGTTATCGGTTCCGACCCCGATGGCACAAAACTCAAAGAGTACAGAGAAATTTCCTCCGATCTTCCTGTTGATTTTGTTGGGGTTCTTAACTCTGAAGAAACACTGAATACTATTTCGGGTGCCTCTTTCTTCGTTCTTCCTTGTATTGAAGCCGCAAACGGAGATAAAGATGGAATCCCGGTAGCGCTCATGGAAGCTATGGGCATGGGCATACCATGCATCTCCACCCGAATTTCCGGTATTCCTGAATTGATAGAGAACGACATCAGCGGTATTCTGGTAAATCCTGAATCCCCGGAGGAACTTGCCGATGCGATGACAGCTCTGCTTTCCGGAAAAGAACTGGCAGACCGTCTGGGCAGTGCCGGCAGAGAAAAGGTGCTTTCCAGCCACAGCCCGGAGAAGCTGGCAGATATTCTTACAGAGAATCTTACCAGGAGTGTGTCCGAGAACAGAACCAGAGTTACTCCATAGCAGTGTCAGCGTACAGTTTCTTCATGCAATCGGGGCAGATTCCGTGGCTGAACTGAGTATCTGTATGCTCGGATATGTACGTTTCTATCTGTTTCCAGTACCCGGAATCATCACGGATTCTTTTACAGGATGAACAGATTGGAAGCAACCCGCTGAGGTGATTAATTTCGGCAACGGCTTTTTTCTAAT
>JAUVJW010000044.1 GCA_030596465.1 Candidatus Fermentibacteraceae bacterium
CCAAACCGCTTGTGGCTATTGCAGAAAGCCCTTCAATCTTTGTGGCAAGCATAGATCTGAAAAGAGCATCGTTATCTCTTCTTTCTTCTTTACCTTTGTACCCCTTGTATCCTGGAATTATCCGAATGGCCTTTTCCAGGAAATTAAGCTGTCTTCCTTCGCTCATCCCATCCTCCAGACATGTTGTTACTACCCAATATACTCTTGAGTATCATACCTATATACAACAGGCCTTGGCGTCAATAAGTGTCATATCAGCGAACAGACCTGATGTTCCGGGCATGACCGGCGGCCGTTATCGCAAAAAGATGCTCTCCCGATCCATCTCCCCTGCTGACAAAAAACAAATATCCTTCTGTGGTATCAGGATTGGCAACAGCTTCAAGAGAAGCAACGCCAGGAGAACAAATAGGAGCAGGAGGAAGACCGGAATTCCTGTAAGTGTTGTAAGGGCTTTCAATTTCCAGATCGCTGAAAAGAAGAACTTCACGAACCTCCCCGAGAGCATACTGAACTGTTGCGCAACTCTCCAGCTTCATGCCGATCCGAAGTCTGTTGATAAACACTCCTGCGACAAGATCACGCTCAGCGTCAGACGCAACTTCCCTTTCAACTATAGAGGCAAGTATTACTGCGTCAAATGGAGAAAGACCCACTGTCTCACATTTTTCTTCCCATTCTATATCCATCACCTCAAACCCGGTTCTGACCATTATGTCAATAACATTCCATGCTGGAATGGAATCAGCGAACTCATAGGTCTCTGGAAACAGATATCCCTCAAAGCATGGAATACCCATTGCCTCCAGATACTCAATCCCCCCGGACAAAGCCTCAAGTTCTTCAAGGGGAATCCCAAGTGACTGAGAAATAATCGGCAGACTTTGTTCCACTCTAAGCCCCGGTGGAAGGGTAACCCAGCTCGTGGCCACGGGAATCACATCGCCGGATATAAACTTTGCAAGTATTGAGTCAACCTCCATTGTATCGCTGAGACTGTAGCTACCGGCTTGAAGCGAGGATCCGGAGAAATTGCGTCTGTAGTTAAGAAGCACCATCCACCTGCTCCTCACCAGTTCACTTTCCTCCAGTGCCCGGGCTACATTTCTCACACCCCAACCACGCTCCACAGTAAACTCCAGAGTAATGCCGTTCCCGGGTGGAGTTTCCAGTTTTCTGACATATATAAGACCAGCGAGTACCAGTACCAGTATCAGAATCAGTCCTCTAACAAACACTCTTTTTTTTCTCATATCAAGTTTAAATACCTTTTCAGAATTTCGCAGGCAGCCAGTGAATCTATATGGCCTTTCCTGTCTTTTTTACCCAGCACGCGCGCAGCAATCACCGAGGAACCAACTTCATTTACCAATTCAACATTGTAACCCGATTCTGTGAGCCATTCCGCAAACCGCTCGACTTCCCGACTGAGTTCCGTGGGCTTTCCCAGCGCTGAAAGCGGAAGTCCAAGCAAAACCTTGATATCATCATACCTGTCAACCATTTCCTCAAGTTTCCCGCGAATCTTACTCCAGGATCCAAACACGGCATTCCCGGGAAGCACCACTCCTTCACGAAAAACTGCAAAACCCGTTTTCTTTCTTCCGTAATCCAATCCAACAAGCACCATCAGAATATCCTTTTTCTGAGGTTATTCATCCCTGCGCTGTAGAAAAGAACAGAGGTAATAATACCGGCAGGAAGCATCATATACAGAATGGAATTCCGTACAGGTACCGCAAGCATCATTTCGGTAAAGTTATCTGTCATATATCGTCTTGTAACCCAGGATAGCACAGTAACCACAAACAGCACAAAAGCCACCGAAGCAAAAGCGGCGATAATGCCGCCCTGCCCGCTGGAAACACTTACTGCACTTCCGGAACCACGCTTAAGGAAAATACACCCCAGGGAAATGTTCATGGTGGAAAGCACCACAGAAGTAATAAAAATACACGCTACAGATTCCATCTGAAGAAGAGGCCCGGCACCAATACTGCTGGTGGAAAACCAGGCAAGAATACTTGCGGGAATCGCAGATAAGAACAGAGTTTGTATCCACTTGGATTGGTAAAACAGCTCCCTGCCCCGGGGTAGTTGAATTAGTGAATGGAGACCTGGAGATTCCATACTGGGAGCCGGGAAAGCAAATCTGATCATCATTGTTGCCACCACGAAAGCACTGAATGATATGTTTATGAATATTCCAACAGCAAGCCAGTAGGGGCTTGTGAAATCAATTGGAAACCGGTTCAGATTTACAACATAGATTGAGAACATTCCCGCAAGGAGACCAAGCTGACTCCACTGTACCGGATCCCTGAGAAAAAGCAGCAGATCCTTCTGAAACACAGTTGAATTTCTTCCTCCGTCACGGAAAAAATGTGAAGACTGGTATCTGGAGGAAACAGCCCCACACTTATTCCAGGCTCTCAGATAACCCTTTGCGGCAAACCAGAGGGCTAAAGCTGACAATAGAAAAGCCTCTGCAACCAGCAGAACAGCTGAGCCAACCTCACTCTCAGTCATTGCTCTAAGAAAGAGAGCATGTGGCCAGTAACCTGAGTTCTGGCCGGGAAGGTCTGAAACAAACGATTGAAGCCCTTCAAGCTTTATTCCCGGTGCTTCCTTAATTACAAGATCTGAACTGCTGCCGCTGGCAAAGAAGAAAAGTGCCCCGCTTCCTGCTATAAGCGCGATGCCTCCGAAGAGCTTCCAACCATTCGTACCGCCGAACTTGCTCAGGAGTACTGTAACAACAGTTCCCATAGCCATCCAGGCCATAAGAAGAAATGGATAGAGTAAAAACCCCAAAACAAGATTGATTTCGACACATTCCAGTCCGTGGGCAAATGCCAGGAGCATTGGAATTCCCATGAGAAGCATGGTCCAACCGGCAAGTAACCAGCTTTCCAGAACAGCGGATACAACCATGGATACATGGTTTACCGCTGATGAAAGAAGCAGTGTAATCCGGGATGAGCGATATAGAGAAGAATTGCCGGTTATAAGGGAAGAGATTCCTACAAACACACCAAAAGCCAGAAGAGACATTCCGAACAGGCGGGACGCGAGAGCCGTACCGAACCCGAAAAGCTGGGCATCCAGTGAAGACAGATAACGGAACAACCATTTAAACATGTAATAGAAACCAAGAGCCATAACAGACAAAGTTGTTACACCTGAGATCAGCTTGAGACGATTGGATTCCCATTCCCCGGCAACAGCTCCAAAAAAGGATCTGATCTGCATAGTGAAAAGAATAATTAGATGATTAACCATGCTCCTAAGATAGTAAGAAAAAACTACACACAGAAGGCTTTCACTATCTCTCCATAGTAGATCCTGTGATAGTCTTTCTCCGGGTACACCCTTGAACCTGTCTCTGTAATGAAACAGGCGGGATCCATATTCTGTGCGTACATCTTCCTGCACTCCAGGATCAGTGAGGCCTGGCTGTAACTGGGAGAAAGAACAGATGATGATTCCAAAAGGGTTAATGCGGTTTCTGCCAGTTTATCACCATCTCTTCCGGAAACCGTTCCCAGATGCTGAAGATCCTTGTGGTATTCCTCCGGGAATGCGCAGAGAGTGAAGCACTCTGATCTTTCAAGGTACTCCATGGTATACCTCTGGGGTCTTACTACTATCTGGGCGAATGGCCTGTTCCACATACAACCGATGCTTCCCCATGCAACAGTCATCATGTTGCAGTCTTCCATTGTTCCCGCAGTGAGAAGCAACCATTGATTCTTCCACAGATCAACCGCTTTAAGCGTCAATTCTTCAGCCTTGAACTCTCTCATGTTCGCTCCGTTAAATTTTTACAAGTTTCAGGGATGAACTCTCTCCGTTCACGCCTTCAGCAACAAAGATATACACACCTTGCGGGAGTGATGATCCATCCCATTCCCAATCACCTTCAGTATCACAACTACCCACAATCCGCCCTGTTGAATCGAACACACTGATCGTTCCAGGCTTTGACATGGTAAGTGCAACAGTGGAAAAGAAGGGATTACAGGAAGCACTGAGTTCCAAACCGGACAATGGGGTATCTGCGGTTTCGACACCTGACATTTCGTACTGTGGATACCAGGGAGGACTCTGGTTGAAAAGCCTCTCATCGTACTCCCAGTATATAAGAAAGCCTGTACCACCTGTGCCTGTGTAGCCTTCCGCTTGTATCTGCATACCTCCGAACAGGGTAAAATTCACTTGTGGATACGGCTGGGAAATAATCTCAGCCTCAAACTGTCCTTCAAGAAGAAGAATTGACGAACTGTAGACGAAACTTTCTTCTGTTTCTATATGGAACGGCGGGTCCCAGTCAGAATCCGGTTTGTCTGCGATGATACCGTCCCCGAAAACAGAGACAAGCCCCAGCATTCCCGGTGAATCCCAGTTGTACTCCAGCGGTCCTGCAAAGTAGATGCTCCCAGTGGAACCAATGGTCAGATCCTCTGAGAAACCCTGTGAATCCGGGTGGCCTTTAAGATAGAATATATCGCTAGCACTATTATCTATCCAGACAACCGGCTCGGCAAGATCGCTCAGGAGATAAACGACAGGGGTCGAGTACTCTTCCGTCTTCACGGATATCTGTCCGTCTTCCAGCAGTATCCTGGAGCCGTCGGGTACCTCTGCGCTTGTAAGATAAAGGCCGTAATTCGCTGCTGCAGCACGAACGATCTGCCACTCTACCTGATCAGCACCAAAGGGAAGCGGGTCTACTCCCAGGTTAAACCATGGTGGCCCCTGTTCCATGTTCTCGTAGGGCTCTATCCATAAATTCTCGTAATGTGGAACTGTAATGTGAGGGCCAGATGAGGAGGGACCGTAAACATAGTAATCCGACGAAAGAGTAAAGCTGTAAAAAAAGATGTCATTGTCTCTGCCCGGTGAGCTGCTGTAAATAACAACAGGACCATTCGCCCGGTAAGGTCCTCCAAAGTAGTAACCATCACAGTAGCACCCATCCAGCGTGGGTTCATCAGTGAAATTTATGTAATAAGAGTAGCTGCCCTCCTGGGCCAGAAGAGAAAAAGCACAAAGCGCAGGAAGCACCGCAAATAGTTTTGTCATGTAAACAAATCCTTTCTAAGTTGTATTGGTAGTATTGTATGAAAGAAATTTTGCTGAAACAAGGGATGTAATTCAGATTGTCTCTGTTAAGCCACACAAAACTCGAGGATTAGTAGTGGAATAAATGTAAGTGTTCTCTCCCATGCCCTGCTACATAAAACTATTCAGTTAATTTTCACCTTGTTGCTTCAATTGTTCCTGCAGCAAGAAACAACCATTGATCCTTCCACAGATCAACCGCTTTCAGCGTCGGCTCTTCTGCCTTGATTTCTTTCATTTCTACTCCAGGCAAGTATTTATGAAGATCACTGCCTTCTCAGGAACTGCGGAGTCATCAAGGCATTCCCCTTATCAACCAAACACTGTATTGAAGCAGAGTATTGCTTTTGTCAAGATAAATTAAAAAGACAATACCAACGCTACCGATCAGTATCGCATATACACTGCGGGTAGTAGAACCTCGGACCCTGAAGCGTGCAATCCCACACAGAACTCCGGCAATAAGTACTGGAATGAACACATACAGAGCAACATAAGGGTTTGCACCGGTATGGCCTGACTGGTTATCCATGGTATACATTCCAAGAATAACAAGTGCCATCAGTCCAACAACAATTGCAAGTGCTGGAACAAAAGCCAGAATTTTCTCTTTCATACTTCCTTTCCAGGTGAATCAATCATCCGATTACTTTAATGGATAGAATAATATGAACCGGTGGATTGCTGAAGCACAGATGATTACATAATCAGGCACTCGGGAAGGACCGTTCTCCGGGGTCAACCTGGCCGAAGTATGTTGGAGCGGATGCTATTGACTGTGTAACCGGGTGATAATCAGCAATGGGTGAATCATCGATCAACCGCTGGAAAGCACCAAGCCCGGTACTGTTCCAGACTGCTTGTGCACTGTCAAAATGAACAGAAACATTTATAGATGAGACTGTGGTAAGAGTACTGTCTGATGCCCTGTATCTTGCAGGAAACAGTTGAACCTTAAGCAGCCTCTGACCGCAGATTCTTGTCTCTCCAATTATTCTTACAGGCTCGGATGGCCAGAAGTGTTCTGAAATGTAAGCTGTGGAATTTTGTACAAAAGAATCAACTACAGCAGGAGTGAACTCAGTTGATAGAATATGTGCCGGTGCCGGATACACCGGATCTGTTTGAATCCCACGCAGGCCTGCATAGGAAAACTCAAGTTCCGGTGTAACACTGCCAGGGATTGCCACAAGACAGGTTATCATGGGCAGCTCAGGATATCCAATGCTGTCTGTAACAGGAGAACCTGTGAATCTGATGAAATCAAGATTGTCATATTCTGCTGACTCCCACAAAAGTGGAGTTTGTGCGATGAGAACAACTCTGGAACTGTCAGATACAGTTGTTCGGATCAGTGGAGTATCGGCAATTACAGGGGCAGAAAGTAGGATAAGAGCAGAGATTAAAAGAGAATAACATGATTTCACAGTACCCATCCTTACCAGCATGAGTATAACTTACCACTTAACAAAGAATATGGCAGGAGAGGGAGGGGAGTTGTCAATAGTACCAAGAAGCAGTTCCATATTGCCTGTCCGCATCAAGGTCAGCAGCCATTGGATGAGCATTGTACAGGAAGTTCTCTCCGGTTACCTTCCATAACTTGTACCGTCAGTATCGAATGCAGTAAGTGGTGTTTTCATTAAGCAAGAAAATCATCCGGTCTATATTCCGAGAACTCCGGGTTCTTCTGAAAAAAGGTGTTCATTCTATTCACGCTTGCTGCAACATTCAATTTTTCCGAACCTGTATCCTTAACCACCCTTGCAGGTATACCGGCAATTGTAATGTTTCCCTGAAAGCTCTTCCCCACCACTGCGTTAGCCCCGATAACCGCTCCGGAACCCACTTTTATATCACCGAATATCTTTGCCCCGGGGCTTATCCACACATTGCTTCCAAGCTTTGGAACAAGCTGCCCGGCAGCTTCTCCGGCATTGGTTCCAATGTTTACTCCCTGATGAATATCACACCACATACCCACTCTGGCTGCACCGTTAACAACAATGTTGCCTGAATGGTTTATGCGCAGACCCGGGCCAAAAACACCTGGAGGAATATCAAGCCCCAGCTTAATTCCCAGTTTGTACTTCCTCGAACTGTAGTATTTCTGAAGCAATCTGTTCAATAAGCCTCCTGAGGCCTTCCTGTAGTATTCAACCTTCCGAAGCAGGATCTGAAATTTCCATACATCATCTCTGCTTCCCGGACGACTCTGATCTATTCCCAGTGCGTATTTGTCAGCGGCTAAATAGAATTTGAGCTCATTCTTCGATCCTATCAAATCTGATATCCTCCATTTCCAGCAATACCCATTTCCCTTACAACAACGATCTGTTCCTTCATCACTGGTCAGATCAGGAAATTTCTAACGATCCGTACAAATTCATCCGGCTTTTCCATGTGAACAGAATGGGCAGCATGCTCTACGGTGGAAACAACAATCCCCGGGATTCTACTAAATACCCGAGCATTTTCATCTGGCGAGAAAAGAATATCTTCCCTGCCGAATACAGCCAGTGTTTTTGAGGAAATGTTCTTCAGCTCTTCCAGACAATTGAAAGCCCGGATCGCCTTGATCTGATTTCCAAAAGCATTTACCGTTTGAGGATACGGGTATTCAACAGCGAATCTCACAGCATTCTGCAAAGCACCGGTATCGTTAAAGAAGCCTTCCGAGAATATCCAGTAGAAGATGTTCCTGAACCACAATTCTGGAGTCATTCCATTCTGAAGATAGCTGTACCAGTCGGAAAAAAGAGCGCTATTCCGCGAAGAGCAGAAGGCGGAAGTGCTTTCCAGTATCAATTTAGAAACCCGCTGCGGATAACGAATTGCACAGTCCATGGCAACAAAACCACCCATTGAATGACCAAGGATATTGGCGGAAGAGAAGCCCAGGTGATCGAGAAGAGCAATACAGTCGTCAGCAATGGCTTGAATGCTGATCTCAACATCCTGCGGTTCCGTTCTGCCTGCGCCTCTGTTGTCTGGAAGAATCACCTGATAGTGTCGTGACAGCTCCTCCACAACAGAAAGCCAGCTCTGCGAATCACTGGCAAGACCGGCAATCAGCAGAAGAGGTTCACCCCTGCCGTGAACTTCGTAATACAGATTCACGCCATTAACTGAAATACAAGCCATCTCACTCCTGCTAAAAAGTACTAAATCCTGAACAGTATCCTCTCATCGTTGAACATTCTCAAAGTTATGAAGATAAGAACAGCGGAAACTGCCGTGCTGGTTGCCATGGAGAACACTATGTTGCCCCATACTGCATTCTGCATGAAAATGTCTTTTAGTACAACCAGAGAGTTGAAGATGGGAGCCATTCTCATCCAGGCTGGTGGAATATCACCCGTCTGCATTGTAGTAACACCCATAACCATCACTGCTATGTATACCGGCATTATCATACCCTGCCCCTCCTTCACATTACGGGCAAAGGTAGATACAAGCAAAACAAGACTTGAGATAAGTATGGCAAGAGGAATAACGATAATAGCAAACTGGAGTATCGCCGTAGAACCCATGGTATACTCTGAGATAGACGCTCCTGAGTCACTGGTCATGCTTATCAGATATCTTGAAGCTATCCTCAAACCGATAGCGGAACTCACTGCACCAACAATGGCCGCCACCATTACTGAGATCATCTTGCCCAGCACTATTGACAATCTGCCGACTTGATTCACCAGCAACATGGCCAGTGTTCCCCGCTCCTTCTCGCCGGCAACGCTGTCCAGACCCACTTTCATGGAATTGGCAAAGAGGTATATCACTATAAAGAATGGCATCAAGACACCGATCAATTTCCCCATCACGCTGCCTTCTTCAGCTAGATCAGAAGTTTCATCCGCAGCTAAATACTGATTGATCGTGTATGCCGTCAGCATATCCTCTGACATACCACTTTCTATGATCCTCTGCCTTACTATAGCATCATTTACTGCGGCAAAGGTATTACATACTTGATTAAAAGCATAATTGGAGTAATCACCAGTAGAATTGTAGAAAATTGACAAATCAAAAACAGAATTGTCCAGAATGCGCCCATCCATGTTGTCCGGCATAAGGATAAGCAATTCAAGATCTTTATCAATCACCCTCTGTTTCAGAGTATCAAGTTGTTCCCGCTCAGCAGTTTCAATATTGGCATTCAGCATGGTCAGAGACTCGAAAAACATGTCACTGACTTCTCCTCCTCCAGCTCCGGAACAAACGGCAATTCTGGACGAGTATGAGTTTATCTCAACCATTCTTGCTTTGTTGGCTTTACCCATAAAAGAGTACATCAGTGGAAGCATGACCAGAGGAAGCACTACCAGCATAAACAGGAGGCGCTTATCCGTGAACATTCTCCTGAGTTCCTTGCGTAAAATAATGAGGCTGTCCTTAAACATGACTACCCCCGGGAAGAATGTAGCTGAAGAACACATCCTCCAGATTATCCCAGGAACTGCCTTCAATGATATCGCTCAGTGTTCCTTCTTCCTTAAGCTCTCCATCCACAAGTATTCCGAACCGGTGACAGAGTTTCTCCGCTATGGTCATATTGTGAGTTGATATGATCACGATCTTACCGGAGTTCGCACGGCTCACAAGAAAATCAGTTACAGCTTTGGATGTAATAACATCAAGACCGTTCGTAGGTTCGTCGAAAATTATCACTTCGGGATCGTGTATAAGGCTGATAGCTACTGAAGTCTTCTGCTTCATACCTGTTGAAAGCTGATCTATCTTCTTGTGAATAAAGTCGGTCATCTGGAGATCAATAAACAGCTTTTCTTTTCTCCGTTCAATCTCACTACCGGGCATCTTATTCAGTTGACCGAACCAGTTCATCATGTAGTCCGGAGTAAAATACCCGTCAAGCTTCATATCCGATGTAAGAAACCCTATCTTGGAAC
>JAUVJW010000189.1 GCA_030596465.1 Candidatus Fermentibacteraceae bacterium
AGAGCCAACTTCCAGACTGTCTCTCAATCTTCCTATCATTTCCAGAGCTTCCGCAACTGTTGCCGCTCCGTCGTCAACCGCAGGAACTATATGCGAATGCAGATCTATTATTGACAGATGACTACTTCCCTTCTACAAGCTATATTGCTGAAAGAGGGAATATCTCAGGATGGGGGTAGTGGTGTCAAAATCCCTTTTTTTCGTGTTGCTTTGTGCTTTACCTTCTTTCGCCAGTACAGGAGAAGAAAAAGCGCTGGAGCGGCTTACCATGACAACTGATATGCTCATTGTTATTGGTGAAGAGATGGCAGGTGAAGCCATGAGTGGAATGCTCGTATTGGGCGACACTATTTCGATTGATTTATCTATTGATGCCGCACACAGTTACCAATTTGTTATCTGGACTGAGTCTGCATTCAACTATGTAGACTTCTGGCTGATAAACCCGCTGGGAGAAACCCCGAGAGGTGATTTAGGCGACCACACTACACTGGCCGTTATACCTGATTCCGCTGAAACAGGTATATGGCAACTTGAAATGGAATTGCTTGAGGGCGCCTATTCCGACACAGCTTACTACGCAGCAGCTGTTTTCAAAAGACCAAGAGTTTTACAGTAACAAAGCCTTGACTGCCACAACCCGACATCTTTCAATCCTCTCAACCCTGTAAAATCCCGCCGCGCGTAAACCACATTCAATATCTTCAATTTTCTCCCGTCTGCCGGTTATAATCATACAGCCACCGGTTTTCAAAAGGTGGGCACCCGCGAAAATAAACCTGTGAAGCAGAAGTGGATTTCCCTCCCGGGCTTCCCTTCGCCCGCAATCCGGAGAAGTTCTGCCCTGATCTGCAATGTTGTATGGGGGATTTGCCAGAACAAGCTCAGCACATCTTTTTCGAAAAACTGATGACACCATATTCACCGGGCAGAGAACCGGCTGCCCGACCGTTCTGTCAAACATCCTCAGAGCATCCATGGAGATATCAATCCCCACTGTAAAAGCATTGTTAAGGCTTGCGTTTTTGAGAACTTCCCCGGTTCCAGTACCGAAATCAAAGCAGATTGCGCATGGAACAGTACCAGCCAGCTCCGCAAGGAGCAGGGTATCTGTTGTAATTTCTCTGCCTGGAATTTTATTCAGCGGTAGTACGCTTTTGCAACCGCCCAGGTCACCCAGTTGGTCTCTTCATGCCGAACATCATACCACGTCTGGATGGTCCATAAACCAACACTGTCCTCCACCAGGTGAAGTTCAGCAATTCCTACGGCTGGAGTTCCAGTTCCAGAGTGGTAAGATTGTGGAATGGTAATGTAATACTCGCGATAGATCGTTGCACTGTCAGCAGGCGCAGTAGGATCGGGATGACTCGTATCAATTAAAAATTCTGCGATAATTGTACTGTCTTCGGGAACAAGGGCAAACATTATAGTAGTTACAGTATAGCTTTCATCGATCTTGGTCCAATCGCTAAAATTATATGTAGTATACTCATTGATATCGTTTGTATCTGCGTAAAATGCAAAAGATTCTGCAAGACAATCCAAGTAATATGTTGATTTACCGTTCAAAGCAGCTTCCATATTTTCAACCACAATGTCAGGACTTGTGGGATCCAACCAGACTACTCCTGCGTTGGATGGATCTTCCGGTATCCGCGGGTCAAACAAATCGCAGGAGGAAAAAACAAGGATAGTCAGCGCTAAAGATGAAATGAATTTATACATCATTCCTCACATTCTTACATTAAATCCCACAGTTGCTTTCCAGTAACTGTCTCTACTGGAATTACTGTAGAATGTTCTGGTAATGTTGGTGTTCAGTGTTCCTCCCATGGCTGCGATAACACTCCGTATACCAACATGATGGATGTGATCTTCTGTTTTAATAGCCAGACCCATCCTGTCTCTGTATGCATATTCATATGCGTAACTGGGAGTTAATCCCACTTTAGAGGAAACATGAAAACCAATATCAAATGTAATCCTGTTATTTATTGATTCTTCTGTTCTGAGAAAGAGATTGTTCTCAAATGTTCCCTGATCATTGAATGTAAATTTGTGGGAAATACCCAGCGTGGTACTGTCAGTGGATACTCTACTAAGGGAAAAGGATTCCTCAAGTCTGCGAAAAAGTCGGTCGTCTGAGCTGGCTTCGGGGAATAAATATGTGGTGTAGTTCGCGGTAATTTTCATGTACTGGTTAATTTTCCAGTTGTTGCCCAGATCGTATCTGTAACCCGGGTGAAAAGAGTAGGTAGATGCTGTTTTTGAATTGGCGCTTTGAGAAGCCATGAGATAGTAGCTGCTTCTCTGCTGACCGGTCATTGAGCAGGTAACGGTAAGCCGGGAAGATAGAGGAATGGTGGCGGATACCCCAAGAAGATCTCTGTACTCATCCCTGTCGTAGTCGTGGGTGTAATTACTTAGTGTATCACCATCATCAATCTCGGTATCGTATGAGTAAAGCTCTACAAGTCTCTGAAACACTACTCTGGCTCTGCCGGGAGAGTACGAGAGTGTTATGTTGAGAAATTTGTCATCCGTGGACTCGTTCAGTTTGTAAGAGTCTTCAGATCCGTAAACCTCAACAAGATCATCCCTGTTGGTAAGTGATCGGGAAAGGGCAAAATCAAGTTCTATATCCTCGGCCATCTCCCACATGAGGTGTGAGTTGAGTACTCTTCCTGTTCTGTCATCGTTTCTCGGATCGGTTTGCGCAGAATCAGGATTGGCACTCTCCCAGTACTTTCGCTCACCGGACCAGCTTGTACTCATGTCAATATACACCCCCGGGATAAGCTCCGGAAGCTCAAGGTTCTCGGAATGTGACCACGAATCGCCAAGATAGTTTTCCAGAGAATCAAGGTAAATAATAGAATTTCTATCTCCCGAAATCTCCGCGCTGATACTTCCACCTCTGTATCCTTCAGGAAAGTAGTAGCTCATCCTGGCGGAAATGCCATCTGAGAAGTTGTTGGTTTCACTTCCATAAGAACGGTTCTCGCTGAAATTGATCGATGTGTTTATATCGGTAAAAACGGTTTTATTCACCGAGGCGCTTACTCTGTAGAAATCTCCATCGTTGCTTCCGGTTCCAGAAGTACTGATATAATCTCTCCGCTGAATGCCCACAGCAGTATTAGTAGTAAGCCAGCTGCCTCTGGAATAACGGATAGCTCCGGTGGCAGATTCCGTTCTGTCATCTCTTACTCTGGAACCATATCTATCCTCCAGAGAAATACTCCTGGCGAAGGTGGATGACATCTCCACGCCTGTTAGTGGCTTCCAGCTTATCCAGCCGCTTCCATTTCTATAATCGGTAAATTGATCCAGACCATCTGATCTCTTCGCGGAAAAGGAACCACTGCCATTCAAACTCACCGTGGATGAAATGGCCTCAGAAGCCGAAAAACTATTGGTCAACGATGTTGTTTCCTTGACCTGCTCCATATTAAGACTGTAGGTAAAATCCCAGGCAGTTGCGGTTAAAGCAAGCAGGAGTACAGAATAAATAAGTCTCAAATTTTCGCCTTTCCTGCAAGCTCAGCGAACTTCTCCGGTTCAATTCTCTCAGCTCTGAGATTGGGATCAATATTGGCAGCCTCTAACATAGCCAATGAATCAGTCTTTCCGAATACCCTGGCAAGGCAGTTGATTACTTTCTTCCGTCTTCCTGAAAAAGCGGCTCTGACAATCCTGGCGAAAACAGCATATTCATCTCTGCTGAAGGGCACATCCTTTCTTCTTCTGAGAATAACAACACTGGAGTCAACATTGGGTCGGGGCAGAAAATCCCCCGGGTCAAGATCAAAAAGCTTCTCAACAGTGAACCATGGCCACACCAGAAGTGATAACCTGCCATAGTTCCTTCCGCCATCCAGACATGCAAGCCTTGTTGCCATTTCCTTTTGAAACATGAGTACCGCCTTTTCAACTCCGTCAAACTGTGGTTCGCAAAGACTGAATACTGTCTGAGAAGAGATGTTGTAAGGCAGATTTGATGCCACTGCAGTAAAAGGATAACCGGGAATGCTCTCTGGATCAACTGAAAGAAAGTCACCTGTGACCATCCTCACTCCCGGGTATTCCCTTTTCAGCCATCCGGCCATAGTATCGCTCAGCTCTATAGCGGAGAGATCATGCCCCGCGCGAATCAGCCCACTGGTGAGGGCACCCAGACCGGGGCCAATCTCCAGAACAGTGCCGGAAACCTCCCCCAGTGCATTTACTATGCGCCGAACAGCCAGAGGATTTACAAGAAAATTCTGTCCTTTAGACTTATCCGGTCTTAATTCCAGTTCATTCAGTGCCTGTCTTGTCTGATTG
>JAUVJW010000166.1 GCA_030596465.1 Candidatus Fermentibacteraceae bacterium
GCTGACTGCTCAGTCTTTACCTGACGGCAGCATCGGTTAATACTTATTCGTTAGTCGTATCAGCAAATCATGGAGGTGTGATATCTGTAAAGCTCTGCTTTTGCCGGCTCTGTCGGCTGTCTGTTGCTCAGCAGGAATTTATCAGAATTGTAATTGATGGACATTTTTATGAACATTCATTTGAAGCTCCTCGAATTCTGGTTCAATTTCACTCTGAGGAAAGTAAAAGGGGCATGACTTTCGTCACACCCCCTTTCTCAACAGATCAGACGATTAACCTTTGATCTCAATCTTTCTGTGAAGAGCCTTCTCTTCCCTGGGAATTGTGATGGAAGTGATATCGTGAGCCTGGCGGGAACGAGCAGCAAGAGCATCAGAACCAGTATACCTGTCACTGACTCTTTCTTTCAACGAGATGAATGATGATGAGATGGGAGCCGGAAGGGAAGTAGCCCCTGTCATTCTCTATCGTGATCGGCCAATGGGCATTGAATCCGGTGCGGTACCCGGCGGTGTTGCCTGTCCGGGTATCCAGGGAGAGGAAGTAGCTGTCCCTGGAGATCGCGTAGACCATCCCGTCCTGCGCAGTAGCCCATATCTGCTCATCTGAGAGGCTCTGGATCATGGCTTCTTCTTCCATCTGGACGCTCTCGCTCCTTGGGATTATCCAGATTTCACCGTGATCACAGCCCAGGCAGAGCAGGTCATCGGTCAGGTCAGCATAGCTGTCGTAGATGCTCAAGTCTGCATACGGCCCAGGGCGGCCTGTTAGTAATCCGCTCTCGGGGTCCAGCTCGCAGATACCTTCTGTGAAGACGAAAACGTAGACTCCCTCTTCGTCGCCGGCAAGGAATTGGCAGCCTTCGATAAACGAGACCATCCTGCCGCTCTCCGCGTCCAGCATGGTGATATCGTGACCGGCCACTTCCGTGAAGACAAGGCTGTCTGAGACATAGTTCGTGTGGGCGTAGCCTCCTCCGTGGGTGTCCACAACGCTCTCCGATGTCCAGAGGTACTCACCCGTGGCGGCGTCAAAACATCTTATCGAGGAAGCGATCGATCCCACATAGATCCGGCCATTATTCAAATAGAGGTCTATCATGGTGGGTACCATGCCCATCTCGCCCGGTTCATCAACAAAGGTCCAGAAGATCTCCCCGGTAGCGGCGTCCATCGCCACCAGCTTCGTTTTGGAAGCAGTATAGAGGGTGCCGTCCTCGATGATAATGGGTGCGATGATGGTCCCCCCTGTCTCCCAGAGGAATTCCTTCTCGCCTGTCTCGGCGTCCAGGCAGAGAAGTCCAACTGAGTGAATAGCCGCATAGAGCCTGCCGTCATGGAACTGGAGTTCCCAGAGCGCCTGGTCATCCCATTCATCAATCTCCGAACTTCCGAAGAACCAGATGTCCTCCCTCGAATAGGTGTCCAGAGCGAAGATGCCGCACCCCAATGAGGAGTCGGCTCCATCTTCCTGGACGGCTGCGTAGAAGATGCCGTCCCTCACAGCGAAGCCGCCGATGACGCCAAAGCGAGAGAGGTCCAGCTCGGTCTGGACAAATGCTGACGCTGCCGAGAGCAGTAGTACGGTCAGTACTGCAGTAAGCTTCACACTCACCTCCACAGTTTGAATGTCTGGAATGCAGGAGCAATAGGAATTTAGATCTTCCGCCGTTCCGGTAATATCTCCCGAAGTAACTCATGCATTCTTGAATACCCCAATATTCCTGCCTGAAACTGACCATACTTACAGAAACCACCCCATGTCAACAGAAAAAGCAACAGACAGGCTCTTGGAACCCCTCAACAGGGCATACCTTACCAAAAAACCGAATCGCTGAAAAGCTCATCCAACCTCTATCTCTGGGAAGATTCCAGATATCCGCCCAAACCGTTGGAACTGGTCTGCGAACCAAGCGCGGACTACATTTCATGGAAAGACGATGTTTGACTGCAGGATGCGAAGGTTTAGGGTATACAGAGTACTAGAAACTCGTCTTGATGGAACCCCAGCTTGAGGGCTCAAGTGCCATATTAATATCGAATGACATTTCAACAATGTGGTAGATGCTGCTAACGTCCAGGTAGCTCCAGTACAAGTATCCTGTTGTTTCTGAATAAGCAAGACCGTAATTACAGACATTGAAAACGGGGCATTCAGCAGAACCAAGGAAGCTCATGGTCGTTCCATCCCACTCGTGGAAATAGATGCTGTGTGGAATACTCTGTGCAGCAACTGCAATACCCAGGTTGCCGCCGTAAGGGAATACCGCAAGGCCACTTGTGTGTCCTGGGACTTCAGGAATGGCGATGTTTTGCGCACCAACTCCTGGCTGGAAGCGCCAGAGGCTGCCACCGGTTTCGAGTGTACACCAGTAATCTGTGCCGTCAAAGTCCATGCCTCTGCCATTACTTCCTGCGGGATTGGCCGTTGTTGTCCAGTTTATACCGAAGTCTTCGGTGTAGTAGAGTACAGTGTCATACCAGTCATTTGTGTAGTAGGTGTCAGTATCGGGGTCGTTGTTCCAGGCAATGCCAAAGCAATAGGTGTTTCCTGCATCAAAAGGAAGAGATCCGGCAGGTACACCGGATGCGTTGTAAGCCTGGATTTTCATGCCAACTTTGTCAGAACCAAGGATATAGAAAGTGCTTGCATCCTCATAGATATCCAGACCATAAACCGACTGAGTCTGTGGCCAGTCATTAAGCACTGTGAGCGAAACAGCATCAGTGCCGGGGTTTATGTCGACACAGGCTTCGGTACAGCCGTCATTGGCTGCGAAAGCCAATGCGACGAACACAAGAACTGAGAATAAATACTTCATTACCATCCTCCATTAATTTAAGCATACAATCAAATCTCGTATTTATTATTTGTACTCGAAGGGATGATGTCAAGCGGTGTTCAAACTGACGTAAAGTCCTTTAAAAATAGAAAAATAGAAGTGCAGAGAGCTCTGAATTGGGAAATAAATGCCACTTTACCCCCGACGCCTTCAGGGTTAATGGTAACACCGATCAATGCAATCCTTCCGGGATTGAGCAATTGTCTAATTTGTGAACATTCATTTGAAGCTCCTCGAATTCTGGTTCAATTTCACTCTGAGGAAAGTAAAAGGGGCACGACTTTCGTCACGCCCCCTTTCTCAACAGATCAGGAGATTAACCTTTGATCTCAATCTTTCTGTGAAGAGCCTTCTCTTCCTTGGGAATTGTGATGGAAAGGACACCTTCATTAAACGAAGCTTCAGCCTCATCAGCCTTCATCTCTGATGGCAGAGTAAAACTGCGCACAAAGGATCCATACCTGAATTCCCTTCTATGCCAGGTTTCACCCTTTTCCTCTTCTGTTGTCTTCTTTTCTCCACGAATTGAGAGCACGCCGTTGGAAACCTCAACCTCAATATCTTCCCTGGGAATTCCCGGGAGTTCCACTTTGAATTGAATTGAATCCGCTTTTTCGCAGATATCCACCGGAGGAACCCACTGAGCGTTAGAGTCTTCTCCATCCTCGGGCCAAAGACCATCAACAAGCCTTCCCATTGATCTGGCCATATCGTAAGGCAGTATCTGTTTTCTGTATATCATTTCTATCTCCTCTCTTTTGTTTCCAGGGCTCTTTCCCCTGCAATGTATCCATTTGCATATATCTTGCCAAAAATGGGTTGCCGTGCCTTATTTCGTTAATTGTCATATCGTTAGAATATTTATACAAGCAGAGATCTTCCTTGAATCACAAAGACAATAAGAAAAAGGCGCCAGAATGACACACCATTCTGACGCCCCTGTTTCTTTGTTAAGAAACTCAGGAACCGACTACACTGATATCATCCAGCAGAATCGCGGGGTTGTCATACATGCTGTCGGTATAGTAAGATGAATTTTCAACGGCTATGGCTTTTGAAAGCATCTCGTAGATATTACCGGCCATCATGGCATCTTTTGCCCTGCCGACAACCTTTCCATTTTCAACATACAAACCGGGGTTCAACCCAATAGAGAGATCCCCATTCAGAATGTTTCCAGAGTGGGCCCCAAGAGCTCCAAAGATGATAACGCCACGATCCATCATAGAAAGCATCTCTTCAAATGATTTGTTTCCTGTGGCAAAGGTTGCGTGTGAAAGACTGGGGGCGGGGCTCAATGAAACTTTGTCACCACCCCACATTTCACTGCGAAAACCGGTTCCCAGGGGGCGAACATTCATCTTTGAGGCATAATCAAGATTATTGTAAACGGTTTTGAAAATACCATTCTCAAATATTGGCACTCGGGCTGTTCTGGTTCCTTCGTCATCAAACAATCTTCTGCCTGTTCTGCCGGTGGTTGGATCGCTCACCAGGGAAAGAAGGGGAGAGATTGCTTGTTTATTTACCTTGTTCAACAGTGGAGATACTTTCTCGTAGAAAGACTTTGCGGAAGAAGCAACTCCAAGTCGCCAGAGAAGTGCATGCATGGAATCAGGCGCGAACATCACTTTCATTCTGCTGTCTCCGATTTCCACTTCGGGAAGAGAGCTGTTGAAGAAATCAACTGTTCGTTTTACATCGGAAAGAAATGGCTCGGCAGTGGATTTTCCATAAAAAACATTCTTAATGCTGGTACTTGTTCCAGGATACATTGTTGCGCCCATGCTGACAACGGAAGAGTCCTTCTGAATCAGATCTGAGCCAGAGGTATTTATGATTCTGGTTTCTGAAGTTCCGCAACCTGCTGCAACCTCAAGAATGCCCTCTTTCACATCGCCATAAAGCTTTTCAACCTGTTCAATATTCTTTCTGACCTCCGGAAAACTCATGTCTTCAACTGCTTCATCATAGTCTTCAGTGTACGAAATTGAACCGGAATCGGGAAAATCGTAAAGAGCTTCAACCCCCGCATCAAGAGATGCAAGTGCGTTTGCAACAAGTTCTTCCCTGTCTATTAGATTCTTGGTGTAGGCAAA
>JAUVJW010000152.1 GCA_030596465.1 Candidatus Fermentibacteraceae bacterium
ACCGATATGGGCAAAGATACAGCAATCCGGGTGTTTTTTATCAAAAGTTTGAATAAAAACTCCTGCTGATACAATATCGTTGAATGCAAGACAAATCTCTTTGCCGCTCAGACTTCTTTTGATAGGAGTGCTGCTGCTTAGAGAAGTGATTGCAGATACTGTTTTGATGTACAGGGAAAGAGTATCAGCAATATCATTATCATTCCTGATCTCTTTTGCCACACCAATTACAACAAACGCGTTCTTCGAGGGAACATAACCCGTCTTCTTCTTTTTCCTCGATCTGCTCTTCACTGCAGTGGTCTCTTTATAGAGGGATTGGGGAAATACTGTTATTACTTCAGGTTCGTAACCCAGAGAGCGAAGTTTTTTTACTGCAGAGTATGTGCCGCCGCGTTTGTTCTGCATTTTTTTGTCCCAGACCACCAGAGGAATTATCTCTCCATCGAACTCCTTAGCAAGGTTCATTGAATACCCGATCATGTAGTCGGTGGCCAGTTCATAGATAATGCTCCAGTCCTGTGTGAAAACCGAGTTGGATACAATCTCGACAGTTGATGCCGCTTCAAGAACCTTGTCGAACCTTTCTACCCAGCCGCCCGGATCATCGGATTCCAATCTTTTTCTGAAATCTTCTACTGGCGAGGGAAGAATAACCCTGCACTGCCTGCCAGCTTCAATAAGGCATTCATGGAAGAGAATGTCAGCGCCATCCGCAAGCGAAGCAACACCTACACTTATTCTCAGTTTGCCCAGTATAGCGCGCAGTTTTTTCTTTACTGCTTCAGATTCTTTCTGGGGAAATCGGGGTGACATACCTTTTCTGTCAATTCTGTGACCGGCGAAAAAAGCCACTCTCGGGGCACTGATAGCATCCATTAACTGTGTCAGAGCTTCTTCTCCCAGTTTTTCACTCAGCATTCTGGCGTTTCTTCGAACTGTTTTGACCTGACCAACCGATTTGTAGGCCATGGGGGTAACAAGCTTGTACCATTTGACAGCGGTAGCAAGATCGCCCTTGACAAGATGGGCTTCGGCGATGGAGACCAGAAGCCAGAAAGAACTTCTTGTTCCCATCCTTTCGTATTCAGCCCAGCATATGTTAAGTACTTCTTCTGCTAGTGATTGTGAAACCTCTTTGTCCATTATCCTGGCAAGAGTTGCTGCATTAATTCCTGTCCAGTAATCTTTTCCCTCCCTGAAAGCTTTCAGGTAGAACCGGTAGGAATCCTCCAGATATTCGATCTTCCCGGTGGAAAGCCAGTTCCGTTTGAGAATTCCGCCAACCAGGCCGTTTGTCTCCGGATCAGCTTCTTTCATGAGAGGTTCCAGGGCTTGAAGTGCCTCATCAGTTTGCCCCATTCTTGACAGGGCAAGAGCAAGAGGTTTCCTTAGAAAAGGATCATCATTCTTCGCTATACTCCTGTTCGCAAGTTCTATAGCCTGAAGGTAATTTCCACGCTTGATGTATTCATTTAACTCTGTGAGAATTCTGTTGTTATTAACCATAACATCTCCTTGATTTTGATTTAAGAATCTGTATGGTTGAGGACCAAATAACAACGGCATAGTTATTCCATATTCTACTGATAAATATACATTGTCAATATATGGTTAATTTACTGTGTGTGTTTGCGTATATATGAGAAAAGGGCCGCAAGTGCGACCCTTTTCTTTTCTGTCTGGTTTTTAGAGGTTGAACAGGTGAGCCCTGTTAAGAAATTCAACAAGAAGTTCAATTGCTGTTTCCACATCATGCTTGTGGATGATGGCAACCGGGCTGTGGCCGTTCCTGGTAGGAATGGAAAGGCAGGTGGCGTGTGTATTGCCGCCGAACTTCTGCATGGAACTGGTGTCTGTGCCACCCCTTACCAGAATTTCCATCTGATGATCTATCTTCTTGGCCTCGGCAATGTCTCTGATGAAATTCACAAGGGATGGTGAACAGATAACACTGGCGTCCTGCTGCTTGATTGCAACACCCTTGCCAAGATCACAAATTCTCATTGCTTTCGGAAACCCGGGAGTGTCTCCTGACCCGGTTATGTCTGCAGCAATGCCGATGTCCGGCTTTATAGCCTGTGCCGCGACTGTGGATCCTCTGAGGCCAACTTCTTCCTGAGAGGTGCCGACACAGTAAACATCAATGGCAGGATTGTTGTACTTCCTGAAAGCCTCTGCAATGATGTATGCGCCAACTCTGTCGTCAAAAGCTTTTGCTACAAGGCAATCTCCCATTTCAGTGTAAACGGTATCCATTGCCACCCAGTCTCCCCTGGAAACCTTTTCCTTAACTTCTTTTCCGGTCATGCCGAAATCTATAAAGAGCTTGTCAAGTTTGATGGCCTTGCCTACAGCCTCAGGTGTAAGGGCGGGAGGGGCGCAGACAACACCTGTAAGAACCTCACCCTTACGGGTGTGTACTTTCACTGTATGCCCATAGATGGATGCGGCGCTCCATCCACCAACCGGTACTATTGATGCAAAACCATCTTTGTCGACATTGTAAATAAGAAAACCGATCTCGTCCAGATGCCCTGCAATCATTACCTTTGGTCGGCCGTCACTCTCTGTTCCATATTTCACTGCGGTGATGTTCTTCATTGCATCTGTGGTTATTTCATCTGCAGTGTCTTTCAGCTCTTCTCTAAAAAGCTCTACTACCGCATCCTCGCGACCGGAAATACCATCAACCTCACAAAGTTTTTTCAATAATTCCATCTTGTGCCTCTCTCTCTATTTGTCTACTTGCTTATGATTGTTCAAGGTATTTGTATTTCAAAACCTGCTGCATCCATGTAAGGTGTAGCAGTTGTACCAGAGAACCTGATATCTCTGTTAAGAGCCTGTGCAGCCTCTGTTGGGGTAAGCCCGTTCTCCAGTATCTGGTTCAGGTAGTAGAACTCGATTATCGCACTGCCGCCCCAGTCCACCGATGCGGTGTACCCCGAAACCGCAAAATCATCTCTCCAGTTTGATCTGGAGTTTATTATTACTTCATCTGTGCGTCCTGCCATTATTTCGCAGCAGCTGAAGTGAACCAGCTGGAGATTGTTCATCGGAGCGAGTGCGTCGGCAAGTTCCTGTGGAGTAACAGTTCCTGAATTGAGGGAAATGCCCTCAGTGGTTCCATGAGACGCGAAGATAAGATAAGCATCACCGGGAAGGGTTGCTGCTTCAATGCAGAAGCCTTTTATATCATCCAGGTCATGAATGAAGCGATGCCTTATTTCTATACCCTCCAGTCTGCCCAGCCATGCGTCAAGCATTTCCCCGAAGGAGTACTCATTTTCCCTCATGGACTCCTGCCACTCTGCTTCAAGAATAAGAACCCATGTGGATGGTTCACCTGTTGCCCGGTGCCCCTCCCATGCGCTCCAGCTCCGATCGCCATCTGCCTTCCACTGCCCCGAAAACGAAGTGCCGCTTTCTGAAAGCTGGAACCAGCCGGTGCCCGCGGCATCCCCTTCATCGTATGTGAAAATCAGTTTCCCACCGCCTGTTACTGTTCCTTCGATGGTTGACATTGTGCCATAACTGTACCAGCCGGTCACTGACCTGTCATTCTGCTCAAGAACCATGTCCCCGTATGTGGTTTCCCAGGTTCCCGAGAAATCCGATGTGGCAAGAAGAACAATCAGCGTAAAAATCACTCAATAACCGCCTTGATCCGTCTTACTCCCCTGGAAGAGCTTTTTTCTGACACAAGTTTGAATGTCCCAAGCACTGAAGTATTTTCAATGTGTGGACCACCACAGATCTCAGTTGAGTATTCCCCTATTGTGTAAACTTTTACGACATCACCATATTTATCTTTGAAGAAACCCAGAGCACCGAGTTTTTCCGCTTCCTCCGGAGACATTTCCTTCATTTCAACTGGAACTTTATCTTGTATGGCTCGGTTCACCAGAGCTTCAACTTCATTCTTCTGCTCCGGTGTCATTTTTTCCGGGTAAAGAAAGTCGAACCTCAGCCTTTCTGCAGTAATGTTACTGCCTTTCTGCTGAACGGTGTCTCCCAGTACTTTCCGAAGAGCGGCGTGGAGCAGGTGGGTCGCGGTATGAAGCTTTGTGACCATCTCGCCGTTGTCTGCCAGGCCACCCTTGAACTTCTTGTCGGCCCCCTGCCGGGACAATTGACGGTGTTTCTCAAAGGCCTTGTTGTAGCCGTCCATATCTACAGTCATACCGTTCTCGGAGGCCAGGTCTGCAGTAAGCTCAACAGGAAAACCGTATGTGTCATACAGTTTGAAAGCCAGTCTTCCGGCAACAGTTCTGTTTGGATTTTTCAGCAGGTTGGGCAGCATTTTATTGAACTGTTTGAGCCCGGCCTGAAGTGTCTCGCCAAAAAGTTTTTCCTCTCTTTCGAGCTCCTCCAGAACTGCTGATCTGTTTCTTCTGAGTTCAGGGTAATCCTCACCCTCGATCTCAATGACCATGGTGGCAAGCTCTCCGAGAAATCCCTTTGGGATCTCAAGCTTCATTCCATATCTTATGGCAAGCCTGATCAGTCTTCTGAGTACATAACCCTGATCCAGATTGGAAGGTACTACCCCCTGATCGTCACCGAGAATGTGGGTGGCGGAGCGAATGTGATCAGCAATAATCTTCTCTGATCTGGAGGGTTCTTCAGTGCCGGCAAGCTCTCTGATTCTCCTGATAAGAGGTTTCAGTACACCGATTTCATAAACAGTTCTGCAACCACCAAGCATGGCAACTGTTCTCTCTACACCCATACCGGTATCAACATTCTTCTGTTTGAGAGGCTCATAAGATCCGTCTTCTGTTTTCCGGTACTCCATGAAGACATCGTTCCAGACTTCAAAGTACTTACCGCAGGAACATCCCGGCCTGCATTGTTCGCCGCAGGGTTCTTTACCGGTATCAAGGAAAATCTCCGTGTCAGGGCCGCATGGTCCGGTAGCACCGGTTGGGCCCCACCAGTTATCCTTCATCCCCAGGCTGTAGATCCTCTCCGGGGGGATACCGACCTCCAGCCAGATTTTTTCTGCTTCCCTGTCGGCAGGTATATCGCTCTCACCCGCAAATACTGTTACGCTGATCTTCTCCGGGTCAAATCCCAGCCACTCCCTGCCTGTAAGAAATTCCCAGCTCCACTGAATCGCCTCTTTTTTAAAGTAACCGCCGAGGGACCAGTTGCCAAGCATTCTGAAGAATGTGAGATGCGTGGCATCTCCCACCTCTTCAATATCGCCTGTTCGTATACACTTCTGAACATCTACAAGTCTTTTGCCCTGTGGATGCTTTTCACCAAGCAGGTAAGGAACCAGAGGCTGCATACCGGCCGGAG
>JAUVJW010000177.1 GCA_030596465.1 Candidatus Fermentibacteraceae bacterium
AGTAACGGAACCAAGATGCTTCTGTAGAAGTTTCTCGGAATCGATAAACATTTCGCTGAAAAGACAGGTCTCGAGGGCACAATGCTTCCCTCTGCCAAAAAGACAGGTGGAGTCATCCGGCTCACCGTCAACAGCTCTGTAGATATCCAGAAGTGATACTTCCTCGGGATTAACTGCGAGAGAGTATCCTCCACCCGGACCCCTGACTGCATTGATAAATCCGCTTTTCAGTAATCTCTGCAAAACCTTTGATGAGTGGTTGGCACTGACATTGAAAGCCTCTGCTATCCTTCTGTTACTCAATTGTTCACCCTGCTTCTCCGCGAGAAGAATGAGAGCATGTATTGCAATGGAAGCCGCTTCGGAAATTTTCAGCAGTTGACCCAAGGTTCTTCCTTTCTCTTCTGGTATACTGGTACTCTAATACCACTTTTGGAGGGAGTCAACCCCCCAGACAAAAAAGCGGTGATCAATCTTCTATAAACCAGTTCAGATATTGATGCAGGTCACCGGCAAGAAAGTGCGGCAGGCTCATCAATTTGTACTCTCTCCCTGCTGGAGTACGGAGAAGGTCAACTCGAACCGGTCCTCCTGAAAACCTTACAGCATATTTATGAGGACAGTCCTCAATGTACCTGTGCAGCGATCGCAGCCTTCCTGTGGCTCCTGATTTCACTTCCACCGGAATCATTTTCTCTCTGTGTTGTACAAGAAAATCAACTTCAGCGCTGGAACCTCTGCTGTCCCTTGCCCAGAACTGAAGAGTGTTGTTCGATTTCATTAAAGCTTGAGCAACACACTGCTCTGCCAGAACACCATTGAAAGCGCTGTTGAGATCCTCTGTTCCTGCTTCGCTCCATTGAGCACCCAGAGAATACGCAAGAAGTCCGGAATCAAGAAAAAACAATTTGGGAGATTTCTTCAGATTAGGCCTGGGGGGGGGAGTAACTTCTCCCGTGGGATATATGAGGGAAAGCAACATCGCCCTCTGAAGTGTTTTCATGGCCTCACTGACTTCCCTTGATTTGTATGAAGAATTTCCGAATCCGGCAAATTTTATTCTTGAGCCGGTTTCGGCGGGAGCAGTTTCAAGGCAGTGTCTGATTACCTCAGCCATTGTTCGGTTGGATGCGTACTTCGGAACATCGTCCAGAAAAGAAATAAGCAGAGATGAGTACAAGCTGCCCATTGCATCTATTTCCATCCCTTCTACTGCAGCCTGTACTATTTCAGGCATCCCTCCTGAAAGAGCAAATTTGACAAATTCTCTGTAGATCACCGGAAAGGCATAGTCGGGCAGCGGGATTGTATCCATCAAAATAAGCATCTCTTTCTTTTGAGAAGCTCGTATGTACTCCCGAAATGAAAGTGGATGCATGAAGCAATGCTCAACACGCCCCACTGGAAATTCAATCCCGGATCTGCGCAGGTACACCTCAAGAAGAGAGCCTGAAGCAATGACAGGAAGTTCAGGAAGCTCTTCATAAAATAGTCTTAGATAGTTTATGGCTGAAGGACATGCTTGAATCTCATCTATGAAAAGAAGAGACTCTTCAAGAGGTGCAGTTTTACTGCGGGAAAGCCTAATCGATTTCAACAGATCTCGAACCGGTAACTGCTGTTCAAATACAAGTTTCTCGCGGGGAGCCTCCATGTTTAACTCAATAAACCCCGGCAGCTTACCTGCAAACAGTCTGACAGCAGAGGTTTTACCAGTCTGTCTCGCGCCACGAAGAAGCATGGGCTTCCGCCTGACTCCTCTAAGCCATTTTCCCATGTACATGGTAACATCTCGGGGAAACACTTACACCTCCCATTCGCATTGCCTTGTATATATTACAAGCACTGTAACAAAGTCAATCCATTCTGTTACAATATTTGTTACATTGCATAGGCATATTGTCTGATTGTCTTGCCTGAACAAGAGTGACATATTGCAGTACAGCGAAAGGCAGGGTTATGGAAAATTTCATGGAAAGTATGCGCGGCACAGTTCTTCCAAACTGCTTTGACCTAAAAGCATTCTCCTTTGACTTCGGGGATAAGAATGATTTTCTGGCTACTGTGGACGATCCTTTCACTTTCCTGAGTTTTGTTCAACGGAAGTGGGATTTCCTTTGCAGGGGATGCTACTCGGATGCTTATTCCAGCGGCTTTCTTGGAAGCTACGCTTTTGCTCTCTGGTTTATGGAATTTGATCAGGACAACTGGTTCTCTTTTGATGATGTTCTGAAAGAGACAAAAAGGTACCTTAACTCTTACTCTTCTATTTCTGATCGTAAAGAGTTGAGATTGATTAAGGGCTCTTTCCCTCCCATGAAGCTGGATCTGCCGGTAGTTGTGGATTATGAAAATCTGTCTGTTACCGCGTGGACAGGCGAGTTAAGGGATTAAAGAGTGATGCTGTACTTGTCCCTTTCCGAGGGATCAATTCTTTCGGCAGTGAATTTTTCACCCTGATTGGAAATGACAGTTACCTGCTTCTGTGTTCTGGTATATGAAACCATAATTGAATTGAGAAGAGTGATGTTCTTTTCCGTTTTTTTGCCAAGAAGAATGCCCAGCGGACCGGGAATATCCCGAATAGCAAGCTGAATTCCTATATCCGTTTCTAGCATTTTGTCGTTCTCTGCGGCTGATCTGCCCACAAGTCCCACAGCCCCGTTCAAAAGGAACATCCGCCCAAATCTTATCATCCGCGCGTTGTCTCCCGAGAGAAGACCAGCCTCTTTCAGAACTCCAAGCCTGTTGGAATACCCGGGATCTGTCAGCAGACATCCTCCACCGGGTGAAGGGATATGGGAAAAGTCGTATTCCCGCGCCATTTTCAGCTGTCTCGTTCGCCCTCTTCCATTCAGATCAAGAAGGCGTTCCCTGTCCACAAGACCCGCTGTCTCCATTGGCGTTGGATCAAGAATTCCGGCGGAAAGGGGACGGAGAAGAATATCACCGGTGCTGGAAAGGTTTTTAACCCGGTTGAGCGAACCCCGATTTTGACTCATGGGACGCTGACCCACAACTTCACCGGAGAATATGAAGTCAAACTCTTCTTTCCTGGCGATTTCTTTCAACCTCTTGAACATGGTTGCGTGACAGTCGATGCAGGGGTTCATGTTCTTTCCAAAACCGCTCGGCGGATCAAAAAGGAGAGCAACGATGTCTGCTGTGAAGTCAACTGCGCGCCACGGAATATTCAGAGTAGCAGCGGCCTTTTTTCCCGCCTGCACATCAAAGAAAGGGCTGTCGAATGTTACAGTTTCCACATAGATATCCTGATCCATAAGAACTCTGCAGGCAAGCATTCCGTCCAGCCCGCCGGAGAACGCGCCAAGCGCTCTGACCGTTTTCATCGCCGTCCGTCCAGTATTCTCCAGCCATTCTGAAGAGCCAGCTTCCTGAGTTTTCTCGCGGGATGAACCGCAACAGCAGAACCGCACAGGTCAAGAATGAATCTATCTCCCCACGAGTCACCAAGAGCCATAGCCTGAGAAGACTCTATTCCCATCTGATCCATGATTGCCCTGGCCGGGGGAATCTTTGTCTTCCCGTATGGTCTCTGGCCAATAAGATGCCCGGTACATTTCCCGTTTCTTACCACGGGAATACTTCCCCTGAAACTCTTGAAACCAAGACCTTCCGATATGGCTTGCACCAGAGGAGAAAGTGACGCGGAAAGAATGAATATCTCCGCGCCATTTTCTTTGTGTTCCTTTAGAATTTCAAGAACCTCCGGACGAACTTTCTTCAGCAGAAGAGGAGTACACTTTTTCACCTCGTCATGGAGGATCTCCACTGGAAGTCCACTGAAATATCCTCTGTTCCAGCCTCTGCCCTCCTGCATTGTTCTGATCGGATGTCTCAGGTAATGATAAAGAAATCTTATAATAACAGCCGGCGAAAGAACTTTTCTTCTTAACAACCCAAGTACAAACTCAAGTTCGCTGGATGCCGAAATCAATGTTCCATCAAGGTCACATATTACTATTCTGGGGTTCAATCTGTCACCAGAACCCCGCGTCCGGTACCAGGTGTGTTGTCAAAGGTTTCAAGAACATGAACCAGTATTCCGGGAAACAATCTGGGAAATGCCCCATGGAAAAAAGAATGCGCGAGGTTGGTGTATTCTACAATCTGAGTGGCATACTCACCGCAGGAAGCGTCCTCCGCATCCACAAGCTGACCAATTCCCCGAACCTCATAGGATTTGCTGTCAAGGAAAACAAGACTTGTTACCGGTTCCCGCATTAAGTTTATAAAAGTATGGGTCTCAAATGTAGGAGTGGAATAAAGCTCAAGGCTAACCATCTTTGTAATATCAAAATTATCCGAGGTGGAATATAAATCCTTGAGATACTCTATTTTAGCGGGCATTGAACTGTCCATGTTTGTCCGCATGAATTCAATTTTTTCAGCAATGATTTCTCGTTTTGGACAAAGACCCATTCCTTTAAAAGCGTTGTTTATTGTGAGAACGCTGTCGTTTCTTCTGGCTCCTCTTGTTGCCATTGCGGCGTTGTGCGGACCGGCAAGGGATGGAGGAGAACCTCCCTGACCTGTCATCATACCCATGATGCTGTCAAGAACCTCAACTCTGGCGTTCAAATTCCATTCCAGAAATTCCTCGGGCAATTCAGCGGTGTTGTAGTTTCCCCATACACCATCAACTCTGGCTCGGATAACTCCCCGGGCTTCATTTGAAACATCTACACAGTCCTGAAAAAAAGATCCGCTGTCCCAGAGTTCCATAGCCCCCTGC
>JAUVJW010000213.1 GCA_030596465.1 Candidatus Fermentibacteraceae bacterium
GAGGGCTCGGTATGGCTGTTGTTCACGGTATTGTAGAGGGGCATGGAGGATTTATTGAAGTCAGAAGTAAAACAGGAATCGGATCATCAATAAAAGTTTTTATCCCTGCTGCTAAAGGAATCAAGACGAAAGAGGCGCTTGAAGAAAATGACGAGTCTTCGGTTTTCAGGGAAACTGCTGCAGGAATTCTTCTTGTGGATGATGAAAAAAATATATTATTTATTGGTAAACTCGCATTGGAAAAAACAGGATACACGGTTTTTACTGCGGAGAACGGGGAGAATGCCATTAATGTTTATAAAGAGAATAAGGATGTTATTCAGTGTGTTATTCTTGATCTTACTATGCCGGTAATGGACGGGGTCGAGTGTTTGAAAGAGTTGAAGCAGTTTGATCCCGGAGTAAAAGTTATTTTGTCCAGCGGATACAACCAGCAAGATGTTGAGAATAAAATTCATTCTGATGATATAGCAGGATACCTGAAAAAGCCCTACGGACTCAAGACACTTCGAGCGGCGGTTAAGAGTGTTCTGGGAGACTGACAACTATTACCACACCAGTGTTATTCCCGAACCTCCGGTTGTGTTTGTGTAATCCTCTTTTGTTTCGCTGGAATAGTTAATGTATTCTCCAGACAGGTTGGCCATGAAATGATCGCTGATGGGAAATCCCCCGGAGAGCAAAAAGCCAGTTTTTTTGTCACCATCTCCAACGGAGTAATTGCCTCCAAGGGATAAAGCGAGAGATCGTGAAGTGTACCAGGTGGCTCTGAGGTCTCCGGTATATTTCCAGGCAGGATAATTACCTGTTCTTGTTCGTCTTGTTGAGATACATCCAGTTAATACCAGAGGAAATTGAAAAGAAAGAGTTTCCCGAAGTACAATGCTGGTTGAACTGTAATTGCTGTTTCCGGCACCTGCTGAATTGTCATGGATGCTGAAAGCTGCCGCTGAATTCAGGTCCAGATCGGCAATCGTTGTTCTGTAATTAGCCGAAAGAGAGATAAGCGAGGTTTTTACAGAGGCTGTAGAACTATCAACCGTTTCGCTGAATGAGGGAGAATAGCTGATGTAAAAACTGGGTAAGTGGTTGAAGTTAAATCCTGTTCTTATTCCGTAGCTGTTAACGAAAAGAGTTGAATTTTTTGTTTTAAGAAGATTGTCGGTTTTCCGTCTGTACCAGACTCCGGTAGAAATTCGCCTGTCCATGAAGTATCTGTCCGCCCTGGTTTCAAAGGAGATTTCATCGTTTCTTAGGTAGGGCGCCCCCATGCTTTCAAAACCCGGGCCAACCCGATTAACTGAAGCAGACAGCAGATATTCTGAAAATCTCAGAGATGATGAAAGCTCAGAAGCCCAACCAAGAGCCGAGCTTATGTTTGCTCCGGAAAAATTCTGAAGCCATTGCGGAATATCATCTACCTCAATTTCCGGACTCTCTGTATCTCTGGTAAACATTGATCCGGCTATTTCCGCTTCGACACGAAATCTACCGTCAAACATAACCGCACCATAATCGAGAGAAGTTACCCAATTCTCTGAAGGAGTTATTCTGAATGTGCTGTCCTGTTCGATTGAACCACTAATGTCTTTGCCGTAGAGAATCCCAAGGTGAAGATGGTTTCCATAGGGAGAGCCAAGACCCGTTTTTATAGCATACATATTTCGTTCGTACTCTCCGCAATTGGCAGAATCCGGCTGGATTCCTCGTCTGTTTCGACCTCCAGCAGCGGCAAAGTAGAAATTTCCGGGGTTAAGCGCAAGGTTGGCCCCGGAGACATAGGCTGAATTCAATGTAAAGGTAGAGAAATACGGATTGGAAGCACCAATTCCAATTGAAGATATCCAGGAGAGTATTGATCCTTCCCGGGAACGGGAAGATGCTGATGGAGAAGAGGATATGTAGACTCGATTCATGTTCTGTCTTTGCAAACTCTCTTCCGAGGAGAGGAAAACATCTGCCAGTATCGGAATACCAGCTACGGTAAAAACCGGGTTGACCCTCCATCGCCAGAATTCTACCGGCAGTTCAGACCACGGATTACTCCCGCTGGATGTGTTGTAAAAGAAAGAGGAGCTGCCGGAAAATTCGATCTCTCCCATAGAAGGGCAAGCAAGAAGAATCAGCAGAACTACAGTGGTTTTCACTGGTCTTCCGCCTCAGTTTCAATGAAACCATTATTGGTAGAGTTTTTACAAAACTGAGGCCAGCCATCTGTCATAGGCCCGGCCCCGGATCCCGCCACAGCGTAGATGCATTGATCGTCACTTCCAAAGTAGATTGTTCCATCAATTCCAATTACCGGGCTTGAGTGAATAGCCCCGCCGGTTTCAAACTCCCAGAGGTTGAAACCCGAAGGGGAGAAGCAGCGAAGGTATCCGTCATCACACCCAAAGAACAGGGAACCTGTCACATCCAGGGCAACGGTTGATGTTACAGCAGCTCCTGCTGGAATTACTCCTGAATTACTGGCTGTTGCGCTTTCGACGGCATAGATATTTCCGCTACTGGTACCAGCATAAACAGAACCTTCAGATGAAACGACTGGTCCTGTATGTATCCGGGAAGGTAGAGTTGAACTCCAGAATGTCTCCCCGTCAAGTTCCAGGCAGAGGATTTTTCTTCCTGCTGCCGCATAGAGATGTTCTCCTGCGATTACGGGACCACCTGAAAAATCTTTACTTATTTGATAAGACCACTCTTCAATAAATCCATCTTCATTGTCCGTGACTGAAATGCACACATTACCGCTTGCGAAATAAATTGATTCCTCAGAATCCGCAGATGCGGGGAGATAGACTGGATTTTCTGTGTTAAGAGAATCTACAATCTCTCCTGAGAGGATTTCCAGGGAGTAAAACCCTCCATCCGGGCTACCCGCATAAAGCCTGCCTGATGGAAGAACAAGAGGACATGCCAGAACGGGGCCCATTGTGCTGTTCTGCCACAGGAGGAAGCCGGAAGGGTCCAGACAGAGTATTCCAGAATCACAGGTTGCATAGATACTGCCGGATGGTCCAATGGCAACGGTGTAAACCTTTCCGCCTGCCGGATACCTCCACAATTCATTTCCTCTTGAGTCCAGAGAATAGACATACCCGTCGTCGCTGCCGCAGATCACGCTTCCGTCCAGGGCAATTGCAGGGCTGCACCGAACCTTGCCCCCGGTACCGAAGCTCCAGATTTCAGAGCCTTCTTCTGCGGTAGAGAAGGGGTTAACACAATGAAATGTACGGATTTCGCTTTTCCCGGTTGAGGTATTTTCATAAAAACCCTCAACCTGCCACGCATAGTTTTTTCCATACTCAAAGCCGTTGGCGGAAATGGGATAAAC
>JAUVJW010000155.1 GCA_030596465.1 Candidatus Fermentibacteraceae bacterium
CAAAAGAGCAAGTCCGGTATCAGGTGATTCTCCAATTCGGGTGTAGTCGTATTCGGCAAGAACTGCGAACAATCCTCCCGGTGACAGATTCTTCCTTACCTTTTTCAACCACTTTACGGGCTTATCCACACTGGAAAAGAAAAAAGATGAAAGATATAGATCTGCTGGAAGAGGATTCCCAACCGCATCTCCAGTGATAAATCCATCTCCTTCGGGAAGGATTTCAGGGTCGATATCCATTCCTGTATAGTCGGCATCTGTCAGGGATTTAAGCTCTTTCCCCAGAAGACCAATTCCGCACCCCGGCTCAAAGATGGTATTCATCTTTCTCAACGGCAACAGAGAAAAAATGTGCCTTCGCAGCAGAGCAAGCTCTTCAAATTGCCGTTTGTAGATACTTCTAAGCAGATCCCTTTTACATGGAGTCCCGGCAGGGGGCTCCGTTCTTTTTCTCAAGGGGGCATCCTCCTCCGCAAAGGTTGAAATCAACACACCCCCTGCAGATTTCATCAACCCATTCCCTGTCACGGGCATTCTTCATCAGGTCACTGTTCCAGATGGAATCCCAGGGGTCTGTCATTATGTTTCCTGCAGATTCGTACCAGCTCTGACATGGAAGAACTTCGCCGTCGGGTTCAATACAGAGGTTGTATTCACCGGCTGTGCACCTTTTAGCCCCGAGGTCGAACTCAAGAGGATTGAAGCTGCAGTAACGTGTAGGGGAGTACCAGATAAACCTCATTCCAAGCTCTTCAATCTTCTTATTCATTGACAGGATTATATGCTCCAGCTTGTCCAGGCTTACTGCGAAATTACCTTCAAGAGCTTTTCCGCTGTGTATTATGGCATTAGCCGCAACAGAGGAAAGACCCAGGTCATGAGCAAACTGGATGGTGTCAACCATTCCGTCACAGTTTTCTTCAGTAATGGTGGTGTTTGTTATGGTATGGATACCTGCTTTAACACAATTCCTGATCCCCTGAACAGTGCTGTCAAAACTGTCTGCACCGGTCATCTTGTTGTGTATATCTCTGTTGCCTGATTCAAGTGTAATCTGAATATGATCCAGTCCGGCATCAACAAGGCCGTTCAGATAAACCTCGTTTGCGAGTTTAACCCCGTTTGTAAGCAGACCTGTTACAAGACCCAGAGTCTCGGCATACTGAATTAGTTCCTCCAGATCGTCTCTGAGTGTTGATTCCCCTCCTGTGAAAATCACATGGGGAATACCCATATCCCATATTTTTTTCATCACAGTTTTCCACTGATCCGTAGTAAGTTCATTCTTCTCGCGTGTCTGATTGTAACAGTGCCCGCAGTTGATGTTACACCTGTATGTAAGGGCAAGATCCATTCTGTAAGGTACTTCCACATCAACCTGGAACGGCTCTGTCACCTCCATGTTAACAAAAGAAACAGGTTCTGAAGCTCCGGTTTCCAGGATGTTTTTAAGAACATCTCCAAACTCCTCAAGATCAGAAGCCGCCTGCCTCTTTTTCACGGAATATCTCTTTCGCAGGGATTTGAGAATGTCTCTGTTTGACATTTCGGAAAGTATCATCCAGGCCATATCCGCGGCAACCGGATTGAAGTGAATTATCCTTGACGCGTCCACTGTAAGTATTCCCCGGCCATTTTCACTGATTCGGAGGTGAATTCTGTGTTCACCCCGGCGGAAATGAAACATACCAGACTCTGTAATCCGTTTTCCTGATTCTTTAAGATTTTTCAGCATGATTACCTTCCTCCCCCGGCACAAGCACAGGCACAACCGGCGCAGGCACAAGCACAACCGCCTCCGCCTGAACTTCTGTAAGAAGATACGGGAACCGGATTTGTTTTTGCGGTCACGGATGATGACAATCCTGTGAGATTGCTGACAGTATTTCCTGCCGTTCTCTCCAGTGCCCCTGCAACCCGGGAGCAGACCTGTGAAAGACTCATTCCGCCGGAGCGTCCGGCAGTACCACTTCCGGAGAAATAGCCGTACATGTACATTGGAAGAAGAATGCCTCTGTCAGACGAAAATTCCCTTACCCTGGAATTATACTTTTCGTCTGCAAGAAGCCACTGAAACCTGTCTCCCAGTATCTCTCCGGCCTTTTCAGCAGAACGATTCGCTGTAACCATATTCCAGGCACTTTCAATAACACCGCGATAGTATTCCTGCGATTCCTTAAGAGAATAGCCATCCATCTTTCTTGAAAGAACCTTTATCATTTCAAGGAATATCTCTTTTATTTCTTTACCGGGAACGGGTTTACCGGTTGGGGATTCGGGAAGAAGCTTCAGCAGTTCTTCCTCATAAGAGCGAAGCCCATCAGTTGAACCGGTTTTAACAAGTTTGTCGCCATCAAGCTCAAGACTGCCCTTTTTCAACAGTCCAAAAACTATCAGAACAAATACCCTGTCAAGTTTCTCCTCCAGCAGCATAGCCGCCAGAGGCGCAGTGAGCCCCCTTCTTATGCCGGAGCCCTCAAGCCCGAGTTTCGGAGGAAGATATTCTTCCTTCCTGCGATTTGCTTTTCGAACTGCTTTGATAATGATGAGCAGAGTAAAAGAAAAGAAAAGAAAAAATATGCCGAATCCAAGGATCAACCCCAATTCATCGGCGGATAAGAGAGGTACTTTCGGTTCCTCTGTCAGTGGACCGTCCACAAGGTCTTCCGGGAATGAAATACCCACAATATATCTGGAATCAACACGCCTGGTCTCTTCCCACACAAACACAACACGCCCGTCTTTATCAACTGCGGTGCCGGTGAATGGCCTGTCATGATACCGAACCATGTCCGGCTCGGAATCCTCCGGAAAAACGATTGTCAAAGAAAAATCACTTAAACCGGTAAGCAGACCACCATCAAACCATGTGGGAGTAAACACCATGGAGGCATAGTCATCATCCTCTGTATCCAGAAAAACCATGTTGTTGTTCACGCCGGAAAGCCGGAAGTGTCCCTGTTCCCCTGAATGAACAGCATTCCCGTCCAGGTAAACCTCAACACCATTGTCTATGTATGTTGAATGGTAAATACGGGTGAGGGTGTGTCCATCAATACTGGCCTCTACTCCGTTCAATATGAAGTCATTCGATGGAAATCCGATGTCAACAACATCAATACTGCTGTATCCTGGAGTACACTCGAAGAGAATATCGTAGCTGATGTCCAGGCTTCTGTCTCTGTTAACTTCTACTACACATTTAAACTCCGGTACTGAAAAATTATAGTTCTGACCGCTGGCTGAAATGGCAAAAAGAACAATCGGCAGAATAATCTTCACCATTTGGGTGCCTCCTCGATCTGGTATTCTGAGCTGCAGAAAGGACAGGCGACAAACACCGTACCCGCCCGGACAGAAATATTCTCCGAGGAAAGAGAACCCCCGCATTGATTGCATTTCATGCTTTCAAGGCTGACATCACCTGAGAGTTCAAGTTCCCGCTTGATTACAACATCTCTGGTCTTTGGTTTCCGCAGTCCGTAAATAATCATAAATGCGCTCGCAACAAGCATAACAATACCAGTAGATGGCCTGCCCCCAATAAGAAAGACAAGTCCGAAAAACAGGATCACCATGCCCAGAGCAACGAGAATAATCTTGACAGCTTTCATATTTCCTCCTCAAGAAAACAATACCTGTTGAGAGTGTGTCAGGCAAGTACCGCGGAGATATGAAATTAAATGGCAGGAATCAGGCTGAAGCTTCGCCGACCGGCTCGGTCGCAGTTAAGACTGGTTCCTCGCCTGAGGGCTCGGTCTCCATCCGATAAAAGTGGACAGATGTTCCATCTTCAAGAGTGGTTGCTCCCTGTCCGCTTACTTCGAAACCAACACTTCTGTAAGCTCTGATGGCTCTCACATTTTCCTTGCGGACGGTAAGTCGGATGCGGGTAACTCCAAGAATTCCAATGGCTTCATGAATAGCCATGGATATGGCGCGGCGGCCGATACCCTTTCCCAGAATATCGGGCCTTCCTATAATTATTCCCAGTATTCCCAGAGAATCACCAGGACGCCGTCTGTCCACCCATACCCCACCTATAGCCTCATGGTCAATTGTGATGGCGAACCAGACAAAATCTTTGCCCCAATTTTTTAAATCTTCCGGGGTTGAATAATTGAGAGGAGTTACCTTCTGCATATATCTGTAAGCGCCGACGGCATGGCTCCAACCATCAAGGTGTGCCAGATCTTTTTCCTCAAAACGTCTGAGTTCTAAGTTCATATGCAGTCTTCCCTTTTTGTTTGACTTTTTGTTTACTGAGCAGTAATATCCCCAGTTGCATGGTATATATTCAATTAACCCCCGATTGGTCAACTTCTTTACGATATTGTAGATTACAAACCTGATGGGGAGGAATATGGCTCGAACTTCTGAAAGATCGCACTGGGACAAATTCTGGGAAAGGGAAAGAAACCTTTCCGAGATATATGACAACGATGACAGGATCAGGGTTGAAGTCAGAAAAAGACTCAACCTGAAAGACAGGATTACCCTGGAAGTAGGAGCGGCCACCGCCCGGGACAGTGTTGCTCTGAGTGAAGATGGAGCACTGCCTGTTGCTCTGGATTACTCCCACGCAGCGCTGAAACTTGCCAGAGAAGCCTCTCTTGATAAAAACGAAAGTCTAATGCTTGTATGCGGTGACGCAAACGAACTCCCTTTCAAAACAAACACATTCGACCTGGTTTTTCATCAGGGCGTCATGGAACATTTCAAGAATACAGATCCAATGACCGATGAGTGTATCAGAGTTACAAAACCCGGAGGAAATCTCCTTGTTGATGTTCCTCAAACCTTCCATATTTATACTGTGATCAAAAAAAGCATGATTGCCATCAACGCATGGTTTGCCGGATGGGAAACACAGTATACAGAAAGACAGTTGAGCAACTATCTGTGTCAACACGGAGTAAAACCATGGTCTGTTTATGGAAGATACTTCGCCCCCTCACTTGCCTACAGAATCACCCGGGAAGTGCTTATGAAGATCGGGATAAAGCTGCCCATGAGACCTGTTCTCATTCCTCCGATACACCGGCTCAGAGCTAAAATCAGAACGGTAGTTGAGCAAAGCTGGCTGGGACCGAAAACAGCTGTAATAATTGGGATATTCGCAAGGAAACCGGAGAAACAGTGAGAATTCTGGCATTGAACTGGCGCGACCCGCACAACCCTGAAGCGGGCGGAGCG
>JAUVJW010000122.1 GCA_030596465.1 Candidatus Fermentibacteraceae bacterium
AACTCCTTTCAAGCGGTTCGACTATCAGAATAAGATCATCCGGATCCACTCCTGTTACCTCTATTTCCAGGCCAACGGCAACATGTCCGGAAACGATCATCTTGCTCCACCATTGCTCTCCACGAACTTCAACCACCAGTCTGTTTCTGAAGCCGGAGATTTTTCTGACAATTCCGGTTTCCCCGATCATGGTTGTATCACCTGTCTGGTTGGGACGCTTCTGGGCTTTCAGACCCAGCCAGATCAGAAAGATCGATATGAGTAGTACGGTTATTCCGCCTGCCCAAACTGCGGTAACACTGATATCGTACATTTTATTCTATCCTCCAATCGTCCGCGGATTCCACTCCCTTGATCTTAAGAACAAGAGAATTGGGATTCGTAGCGGCTGCAAGTGCTGTTTCTTCATCAATTTGCCCATCTTTTAGCAGGTTGAACAGACACATATCGAAGGTCTGCATGCCATACTGATGCCCGCCCTGTTCCATTGTTTCATGGATAAGATGGAATTTTTCTGTATCGGTAATGCAGTTACCTATTGTAGCGGTGTGAATCATGATCTCAGCAGCAAGTACTCTTTCTTTACCTGTAACCGCCGGAAGAAGTCTCTGAGAGATAACGGCTTTCAAAAGACCGCCCAGCTGAATGCGAATCTGCTTCTGCTGATATCCGGGAAACATGTCAATGATTCTGTTGATAGTTTCCGGACCGTCAGTTGTGTGGAGAGTACTCATCACAAGATGCCCGGTTTCAGCCCCGCTCAGAGCAATCATGGCCGTCTCCGCATCGCGCATCTCGCCTATGAGTATCACATCAGGGTCCTGGCGAAACACCGAACGAAGGGCAGAAGGCCACGAATTTGTATCAATACCCACTTCCCTCTGGCAAACGGAACATTTCTTATCGGGATGCAGGAATTCTATGGGATCTTCAATGGTTACAATATGAGCTTCACGGTTTTCATTTATCTCGTTGATCATGGCAGCCAGTGTTGTGGATTTTCCGCTTCCGGTAGCACCTGTGACCAGAATAAGCCCTCTCTGCTCGGAACAGATGTTCCTGACTACATCAGGAAGTCCCAGCTGACTCAGTTCCGGGATTTTAAAAGGAATCTTTCGCATAACCATGGCAGGGGTACCGCGCTGGTTAAAAATATTCACCCTGAATCTGGCTCTGCCCGAAAGACTGTAGGCAAGATCAATCTCAGAGCCTGAATTCAAAAGTTCACGCTGAGACTCGTTTGTCACCTCACCGGTAATCTGTATAAGATGTTCGTTTGTAAAACTGGGAAATCCGTCAGCGTGTTTGATGATACCCGATCGTCTTATTATCGGCGGAGAACCCACCTTGAAGTGGATATCGCTTACATGCTCGTCGACAAGAGCGTCAAGAATTGTATCAATAGCCTTTTTCTGTCCCATATAACCCCCCGTTCCTTATATAAGACTCTACGCTCTCCGGTACAAGGTAAGAAATATTCCTGCCCTCCTGAACACGTTTTCTGAGGTCAGAAGATGATATCCATACACCGGGAAAGCTAAAAAGACTAACCTTCTTCAGAAACTCCTGATCTACCAGGGAAGAATCAGAATCGGGGCGTGTTCCCACAACAACATCCGCCAGTTCAAGAATTCTCAGTGGTTCTCTCCAGGTGTGCATTTCTCGAAGACTGTCCATCCCAATGATGAAGCAGGGCTTAAAATTAATTGATGAAATTCGCTCAAGCATATCCACCGTGTACGATGGAAAATCTCTGGATTCCAGATCAGCCACCTGAAAAGATCTGTTACCTTGAATGGCCAGTTCCAGCATCCGCAGACGATGACAGAAATCCGATATCTTTGTATTGTTCTTGTGTGGAGGATTTCTGGAAGGAACAAAATAGACTTTCTCAAGTGAATACTGTTCAAGAGCTTCTTGAGCCAGCATCAGATGACCCAGATGGGGCGGATCGAAGGTTCCTCCAAGAAAGCCCTGCTTCACTGCACCTCCTGAAGTCCGCGAAGAACTTCCTCTTCTTCATCGGGGGTGAGTTCACAGGTCTCAATAGCCCGGTTGTAGTAGGTTCTCGCTGAGTATCTGTTGTCCATAGATCTGTAAAGATCGCCCATGGCTATCAGCACAGCACCTCGGCAGGATGTTTCACCATAGCTGTCCATGGCGTCTCTCAGGTAAAGAAGGGCAGCATCAGTATCATTTCTGTGAATATAAAACTTACCAATGAACAGTGACCTCATGGCAAGATGGTCATTCACCTGAATAAAAAGCTCATCCGCGGAATCCATAAGCTGAGAAGCGGGATATGTATCGATAAACCGGACAATCTCCTCACGGGCTCTTATCACCTGTGTCTGATCTCTTCTGTAATCCCTTCTCTGCATCCACATGGTTTCAGCAAGAGCAAACTGGGCATCATCCGCCCACACACCTCTTGGAAACTCATTTACAACTCTGTAAAAGAAAAATTCGGCATCCGCCCAGAGTTTCTGTTTTCTGTCTGCCATACCGGTGCGGTAAAGGAAAAAATCTGTCTCCATGTCTCCGGGGTATCGGAACATAAGCTCAGTGTAAAGAAACGATGCCTGAGACCACTTACTGTCCTGATAATACCGGTCGGCAAGCTGAATAATCTGTTCGCGCTCCATGCCGGCGGTGGATGGAAACGAACCGCATCCCAGCACTAGAACGAATAGTGCTGTCATTAATACATACTTGATCATATTATCCTCTTGTATTTATGGTGTTGTAAGATATCTAAGTGAATCTCTTCGTGCCGCGGCTTCCATGGATGCCGATGAGCTTAAACCCGGTGCAGCCTGACATGCCCGATTGTACCACATCAGCGCGTCAACAGGGTTATTCGCACCCTGTGCCATGATACCCAGTTGCAGTGCCGCTTGAACACGGACACCTGTAAAGCTTGAATTCCAGACTTCAAGAAGCCTTTCTCTTGCAAGAGCCGCGTCACCCTGCTCTGCATCCTGTTCCGCGAGCAACAGTAAAATATCCATTCGTCTCTGCCTGCCGGATGAAGCAAGAAGACCCATCCGATCAAGTTCTGTAAGAACGGTGAGTTCATCCTCTTCCCGTCCTTCTGTAAATTGAAGAAGCCCTGCTCGGGCAAACAGTATATCCCCCCGGAGATCGGTTCTCACAAGAGGTATTCTGTCCAACTCAACAATATGAAGCTCGGCGGCATATCGGAGAATGCTGTCCTCCGCCTGGGTTCCCATAATGGAATCCGCTATTTCCACCACTGACGCCAGATGAACTGAAGCGTATCTCCCCCTGAGAAGCCATTCCTCCTCGAAAACCTGATTAAGGTCAGGTGCAGTTTCAATGGCTTTTCCAAAAGCTTCATAGGCTTGCAATGAATCGTTATCGCGAGCCATCTCCCATCCCAGTCTTCGCCAGAGGTGTCCAATGGCCAGCGAATCGCAGTCGCCCGGGTTCAGTGAAAGAAAATCAAGAGCAGTTTTCGCCCTTTGTCTGTAGTTGCGGTTCCGCTCTGCCTGGCTGGCAAGAACTGCCGTTTCAGCGAGCCTGTACTGCAACTCCCAGTCATACTCTTCAACCTGCTCACTCAGCTCTTCATACAGGGATAGAGCCTGGGAATATCTTCCCGCGCTGAAAAGTACATTGGCTTGTTCCCGTGTATCTTCATTCATAGCGCTATTCCCACAGCCGGAAACCGCCAGGATAATCAGAGCGGCATAAATGGATTTATGCACAGATCAGTTTCTGCTTGAGTAAAAGAGATAAACCAGTGCTGTCACAACACCGGTAACCACGAGAGGCTCCAGAATATTACCGCTCTCATCATCAGACATCTCTCCGTTAGCCCATTTCTCTGTTGAGCTTTCAAGAATGATGATATCCGATGGAGAAACAGTATTCTCTATCACGGAACCCTCCCGGAAAGAAAGAACCACATTCCCCTCGGGATCAACCAGCGTAGCTGCTATCTCACAGCTGGCAAGCCTTGGAACCTGCTTCCCTCCAAGCACCCAGCTTCTTCTGACCTGTGCGTATGTGACACCCAGTTCCATGGGGCGCAGGTTCAGAGTCCAGCCGTCTCCATCTCTTGATGTGTATACGGTAACACCGGCAGCACCCAGAGTTGATGTAGCAATCTGCTCTATGAGCCAGCCTCCTTCATGCTCGCTCTGAATATTCAAGGTAACTGTTTCAAGACCCTGAGCTGATACCTGTTCCGAAACAGGTTCCAGTGCATTTAATACGGCTACTTCGAGCATATCCAGATTCGTCACCGATCCGGTGAGTACAAGTCCAAGCAGGAAAACTGTTATCATTTCCGTTCCTATCCTTTTTCAAGTGTGTAAATCAATTCTTTCAACCCTGATTATATCATTAGTTAACAGGCTCTGCCACAAGAACAGCCCCTGATGACTCCACAATTTTTGCCCTTGCAATTGATCCCGGTTTCACCGGCTTCGTAAACGAAACAACCGCATCAACCTCGGGAGCATCCCATTTTGTGTGCCCCGTCTGTTTATCATCAGCCATAATAGAAAGCTCTCTGCCATACAATCGCTCATCCCAGTCCGCGTAAAGAGAATCACCCACTGCTGAAAGTGCGGCAAGCCGCCTGGAAGCTGTTGAATCGTCAACTGCGTCGCCTCTGGTTATAGCCCTGTCATACTCAAGTGTTCCCTCTTCCGGATACCAGTTGAACGCAGCTATGTGTCTTCCCGATTGATATCTTCCAAGAAAGTCTCTAAGTGCTCTGAAATCAGTCTCAGTCTCTCCGGGATAGCCTGTTATAACCGTATACCTCACAGCAATTTCAACAGGGGAATTATCAATTTGCTCCATTATCTTTTCTATAGTTCTTACTCCATGCCCGCGACCCATGCGTTTGAGGATTAAATCACTTGCGTGCTGGATGGGCAAATCAATGTAAGGGAGAATGTTGCCGCATTTTTCAAACACCTCCGGTAACTCGTATGGAAAGTGAAGAGGATGCAGGTAATAAAGTCGCCACCAGATTGATGGATGCCTTGTTGCGAGGGTTTCCGCGAGAGAGGAAAGACCCGCGCCATTCTGTCGCCAGCTACCACTGTCCTGAGCAACAAGACCTATCTCTCCGGCGCCCTGTTGAACAAGAAGGTCAGACTCCCTCAAAATGGTATCCAGCCCCTGAGCTGCAAACCTTCCTCGTATTGCGGGGATAGTACAGAAGGCACACCTGTTACTGCAACCGCTGGCAATTCTGAGATACCTGCAGTTTCCCTGACCGAGAACCTGTGACGGACCATCCAGAGTAACACCCAGCCATGCAGAGAGCTTCCTCCAGTCGCCCGGACCAATAATCAGATCAATATCTTCGAGACCCCCACTGCCATCATCGCTGTACCTGCCGGGGAGACAGCCTGCAAGTACAATCTTCCTGCCCGGTCTCTCTCCCTTCCAACTTAAAATATCCGAAAGATATTCAAGAGATTCTTCTGTGGCCGGGGCAATAAACGCACAGGTATTCAGTATTATCAGATCAGACTTATCCGGTTCTTTACTGTGTGCCCAGCCCGCGCTGTTCATAACCCAGGCGAATCGCTCGGAATCCACTTTGTTTTTCGGACAGCCAAGTGAGATTACATGGTATTTCAATCTATTCTCCCAATCTAAATTGTTCCAGCGTCTACAAGAGTGTATCCTGACAGATCCGGTATTGAGAAAATGTCTGGAACTGTGTCGCTGATATTTAGATCCGATATTATCCAGGAGGTAGAGTTACCATTAGCATCCATTGTTGAAAAGAGAAACGGAAGAGAGTCGGAAAGTGTGTATCCTGCTGTAATCTCTGTAATTCCCCCCTCAAACAATCCTGTGGCAGTTACTGTGATGCTGTCACCGCTCTCACTGGAAACGGTAGTACAGTCATCCTCTGAAGCCGAGGAAAGAATATGAAGGAAACCTGTGGGAGAACCGGAATAAACCAGTATCTCGTCAAATTCAGGGTCTACAGTGAAAACCTCAGTACCGGTACATCCCATGGCCCGGCCTTCAAGATCACTGTACTGAAGAAGGAATCGATTGGGGTGGGCCAGATGCATGGTTCCTGAAGCCGTTTCGGAATCCAGGGTCAACGCCCAGTAATCCGTCTGAACAAAAATACCTGTGAGATAAATAACATTTTCCAGTCGCTGTGAAAGCGGTTGCAACAGAGATGTTCCAGCCATAAGGATTATCAACAGAGAATTCATTAACTGCCTTTCTTACCGAAGAGACGATGCAAATACGGCATCGCTGCCCACAATTACAAGAACATCGTATCCACTGGCCACTGCACCTATTAGTTCATCTCCTGGCCTGTAGGCTATTGTCTCGGGATGGGTAAGCCATCTCC
>JAUVJW010000139.1 GCA_030596465.1 Candidatus Fermentibacteraceae bacterium
CTGACGCTGGTTGTATTTGCTGTTTTCGCTTCCTTTGCTTTGGCCGGTGAGCCTGTGGTGACGGTACTTGATAACGGTCTTACAGTGATAACACAGGAGTTGCACTACGCTCCTGTAATCGCGTCTGTTATTGCCTACGGGGCGGGGTCTCGGCACGAGTCCGGCGCTGAGCTGGGAATAAGCCACTTCTGCGAACACATGATGTTCAAAGGAACTGCCGAAATGCCATATGGCCGGTTCTGGCAGATAGTACAGAGGGATGGCGGGTTCAGCAATGCCATGGAAGGCAGGGATGTTACCTACTACTACCTGATGCTGCCATCCAGCCGGGTCGAGGATGCATTGATGATAGAAAGCGACAGGATGGTAAACTGTCTGATGGACTCTGCTGAAGTTGTTTCAGAGATAAATGTTGTTCATGAAGAGAGGCGAATGAACAACATAGACAGTGCTGACGGTGCTTTGCTGGAGGCTCTTTACGGCATGGCGTACACAGAGCATCCCTACGGTCAGCCTGTGCTGGGATATGATGAGAACATCCTGGGATACAACCACCATATGGTAAGGGAATTCTATGAAGCCTACTACTGCCCTTCCAATGCAGTGCTTACCATTGTGGGGGATTTCAATACCCCGGAGCTGCTTGCAATGGTGGAAGATTACTTCGGAGGCATCCCCGCAGGCAATGTCGCTGCTGAATATGTTGCAGCTGAGCCTCAGCAGACTGAACCGGGATATGTTGAGATTGAGCACGCCTCAAACCTGCAGAGATTTGCCATGTCTTTCAGGTCCACATCGGGAACCAGCCCCATGAACCCTGCCATGACAATGATAGCGGTATACCTTTCCAGCGGACGATCCGGCAGGCTGAGTCAGTTGCTGCTGGACACCGAGCTTGTTTACGGTGCATGGGCAATAAAAGACAACGATGTTGATCCGGGGTTGTTCACCGTCTATGTCACAATGAATCCCGCCGAAGAAGATGGAGCAACAATTGATGATATTGCTTCCATAATCTGGAGCGAGCTTGATGATCTTGCCGCCAATGGGATCTCTGAAGAGATTCTTGATGAATTGCGTAACAAACATCGTGCCCGGGAAATACTTAACAGCTCATATCCACTGTCTCTTGCCACCAGCTACTGCCTCTCTTTCTCCAAATTCGGCAACCCTCTCTACAAAGTCGACCAGATGGAGCTTATGGAACAACTCACCTCTGAAGACATAAAACAAGCTGCTGCAACATATCTGACAAGAGATGCTGTTAACCTCGCTGTTCTCATTCCTTCTGAAGATGGCGGTGCTGTCGGCATCAGCGGCCAGGATGTGCCCACTGGTGTTGAAGAGCCTTCATAGATGAACTTCGATGGTCTTGAGATACCGGAAGAGTTCCTGACTCCTCGAACAGGGTCAATTGCAGACGGCGTAGTTGAATTTCAGCTGGATAACGGTCTGCAGCTCCTTGTTCATGAAGATCATACATTTCCTGTTGTATCCATCTGTTTTGCAGTACCAATGGGCAATCTCATGCACTCCACAGAACAAAATGGGCTTGCATCGGTGACGGATGCAACAATGATGCGGGGCACAGATGAGCTGGATTATATAGACTTTCACAGACAGCTTGAGATGGAGGGATCATATCTGCGATTCTTCGCAAGCTGGAACTGCTCAATGGGATACACAACCATGCTCTCAGAAGATATGGAAACGGGGTTCATAACTGTTGCAGACTTACTGCTGCGCCCGGCATTCAGGGAAGCAGACTTTGAAAAGGTAATCACCGGACAGCATGCAAGACTGTCACGATCCGCTGAAAACATATTCAATGTTGCATACGAAAACCTCACTGCAATTACAGCCGGATCACCTTCCGATATCAGCACGGTTACAGCAGAAACACTGAACAGAATATCACTGGAAGATGCAGAGAATTTCTACAACCTCTGCTGCAGACCGGAAGGCTCGGTTATTACCGTGGTAGGCGATGTGTCTCCGGAAGAGGCTTTACTGATCACCCAGAAATACTTCGCAGAATGGACAAATCCTGAGGCTCCCCTTCCACCACTGACTTTCCCACAATTCTCTGAAGCCGCCGGAGATACAACAGTAACATTCATGCCGGGTCGAACTCAGGCGGCAATACTGGTCGCCCGACCTGCTCCGGGTTTCTACTCGGCGAATTACCCTGATTTCAAAACCATGAATCAAATTCTCGGAGGTGGTCTGGGTTCAAGACTGGGACACAGCATCCGCGATGAGCAGGGTCTTGCCTACGGTGTGGGCAGCTGGGCTGCAAGCATGGACAGCACCGGTTTCTTCGCTGCATACCTTACCACCCTGTCAGACTATGCTCCACAAGCTCTAGCGTCAGTGATTCATGAGCTGGAGATCATCTCAACCGAGAATGTGCTGGACATTGAGCTGAGACTTGCACAGGCAAACATAGCCGGTGAACAGGCTCTGTCAGGAATGACCTATGCCGATCTTGCATACCGGCTTACCGACCTACAGGTCACTGAAAGACCTCTTGACTGGTATCAGACCTATCTGAGCAGTGTCCTGGAACTGACCCCCGATGACATCCGCTCTGCTGCTGCTGAATATCTTGTATCGGGAGAGTGGTTCGTATCCATCTCAGGACCTCTTCAGTTGGAAGACATCTCCCCCGGACATGATGGTAACCACGAGCCCCGGGAAGCGGCTCAGGATTGCGGCGCATTATAATGAAGGGTTAAGTACTGGCAGTCTTATTGACGGGTGTGAGTTTCAGTCGGTATCATAGGAAAACAGAGGATCAATAAAATGTTTGGATGGAGGCGATTCAGTGCAATCTGCCAGGAATTCCGGAAACAGGGACAGGGTCGAGAAGAACCTTGAACGGTTATATACCCTGTGCAGATCAAATCCCCCGGAAGCCGAGATTCTCGCGACTGAGACTCTTGCCATGGCCCGCAATCTTGACGATCCCGCGCTTGTCGGAACCTCACTCTGCCTGCTCTCCAGAGCTGTTTCTCAGTTGCGCAACTCCACTGAATCAATAGATATCGCCATCAGGGCAGTTGAGGTATTCCGCCCCCTGGACGAAAAGGAAAAACTTGCGACGGCTCTGAACAATCTGGGTAACTGCTACCGAAGATTGAGCAAACCTCTGAACGCCATCGAACATTATGAAGAAGCCCTTGAAATACAGACTTCCATAGGCAACCGAAGGGGTACAGCAGTGGTTCACAACAACCTCGGACTTGCTTTCAGAGATGTCTCCTCGTACGAAAGGGCTTACCGTTCTTTCAGGCAGACAGTTGAAATATCTGACGAAATAGATGACAAGTTTCTCGGAACAACGGCGCTCAGTAACATCGCGGATGCCCTTATTGACCAGGGAGAGTATCAGAGCGCCAACGAATATCTCGAAGCCAATCTACGGGTAAACCGGGAGATGAACCGCAGAACCGGTGAATCCTTCTGCCTCTGGGAACTGGGACGCTTGAGACAGAAACAGGGACAACTTGAAGATGCCGAGAGATTCCTGCGCGAAAGCATCACGCTGCGCAGAGAACTGGGAAGCAACGATATCTGGCAGTGCATCATCGATCTGGCAAACCTTCTTAAGGTGGCAGATCGTCCGCAGGAGGCGGAAGAGGTTCTGTCAGACGCTGTTCTTCTTTTGGAGCAGGATGACAACAGCACCGATCTCTGCCTGACCAGGGCGAATCTGTCTATACTGAGGATCCACATGAACAAGCTTAAAGGAGAAGAAAAACCGCTGACAGATATTCTCGCGCTTCTGACAGACAGTGAGAATAATTCTTCCAACCACTCTTTAAGAACCAGGGCTCTAAAATCCCTCTCGGAGTACAATGAGAAAACAGGTAATCTGCTCAAAGCTCTTGAATACAGCAGGCAGTATGCCGATGAGAATAGTCTGCTCGCTGAGCAGAAACAGCGGGAGAATATTACCAGGCTGAAGCTAAGAGTTGACTTTGAGCAGAGTGAGGGAGCCAGGGTACTTCTGGAGCAGAAGACCCGTGAGCTGGAACAGGCAAATGCCAGGCTTCAAGAGGCTGTGGATAAAATCAAATCCCTCCACGGGATGCTCCCTATATGCGCCAGGTGTAAAAAAATCCGCAAAGATGACGGCTACTGGGAACAGATAGAGGAGTACATCGCAACCCACTCAGATGCCACATTCTCTCACGGCATCTGTCCGGAATGCATGCATCAGCTGTATCCCGATATGTACGATGAAAATCAAGATAAAAACCATGCAGAAAAGGGTGCAATTGAAAAATGACCGCCTCTGAATCGTACAAATCAGAGTCCGGTTACCAGATTAACCAGTTCTATTTCTTCTTCCTCTTTTACTTCTACACAGACATTGGAGAACAGAGAATCGTATATTATTTCCCAGTCGTAATGCAGAAGTACACGGGTTCTTGAATCACTGCGCATCTTCAGGTAGGCATTTTTATTGTTGTACTTCATTTTCAGAATGCTTAATATCTTGCGTGTCCAGTCATTCACATCCCCAACTCGTGCTGTTAAGCCGGTTCGTCCATCTTCAATTATTTCTTTCGGACCACCAACGGAAGATACAACTGCGGGAAGACCGCAGGCCTGAGCTTCCAGTACTGACATGCCGAATGTGTCGGAATCACTTGGAAACACAAACACATCCGCGCCTGAGTAGAGTACCGGTAAATCGCTGTTGGGTAAGCGACCCGAAAAATGCACACCGGCAAGATCTGAATAGCGGTCTTGCAGTTCATGCATAAATGGACCGTCTCCAACCAGAAAGAAAGACGCCCCCGGATACTCCGGGAGAATTTTCCTGTAAGCTTCCAGTACTATATCAAGATCCTTTTCCCTGGAGATTCTTCCCGTATAGAGAATAATCGGTTCCTTTTTGTTTTGTTCAAATACACTGGATTCCCCGGCCGGAAAAAATTCAGCGGTATCAATACCTCTTTTGAACTTAACCATTTTCTTAAAATCGTAGCCACGATCACCAAGAATTCTGATGTACTCATCTGTGGGAACACGAACCTCATCAAAGCAACTGTAGAACCACTTTATGAAACTTTCTATAATATCGTTCACTGATTCATCCGACACTATCTTCGTAACCTGTCTTGCGTAATCCGTGTGGAAGAATCCTGTAACTCGAATACCCATCAGCTTTGCGATCAGCAGGCCGCAGAGACCCACCGGGCCCGGCGTTGAAATGTAGATTTCATCCGGCTCATATTCAGCAATAATATCCAGAGCTTTCAGCACGGATGGAACCTTCATCAGGTATTTCTCATAGCCGGGCAGGTTGAAAGAATCAATGAAGGGGAGACAGACAATATTGTCAGCGGGAAGCTGCTCTTTTTCCTCATCGGTCAATGCTGTTACTATCCTGACCCCCGGGCTGGCAGAAGTAGCAATTCCGGCAACCTTATTAAGAGTAACCGATACTCCGTTCAAGTCAGTGAAGGTGTCTGTAAACCACATCACCTTACGGTCACGATTCAGGGATCTTTCCGACCCGAATCTGTATTCCAGATCATTCAACAACGACTTGTTCTTAAACATATCCCGCACTGCGGTAAAGAAAGGGA
>JAUVJW010000141.1 GCA_030596465.1 Candidatus Fermentibacteraceae bacterium
CCAAGGGCTGTCTGCCTGCTCAGAGTCGGAAGAAGAGCTGTCGCGAGCGCAACAGCGAAAATTCCCTGAGGAACCTGGGTCACCCGTAATCCGTATGACAGAGCCGCTACGCTTCCCTCTGCGAGCAATGAGGCTATAAGCTGATCCACCAGAATGTTAACTTCAGCGGCAAGAAGCCCGATAAGAGCGGGCACCGCAAGTTTGAGTACCCGTTGGAACCTGGCGTCCTTCCAGTAGAAGTCGGGTCTGAGGCTGATCCCTCTGCTCTTCAAAAAGGGTATCTGGATGGCCAGTTGAAGAGCACCACCAATCAGTACACCCGTGGAATAAGCCCAGACCGGCATCTCAGCCCTCCACATACCCGCAAGAACAAAGAGACCAAGAAGAGCTGAGACATTAAAAAGAATTGGCGCAAGGGCGGGACCCAGAAAATGTCTGTGGCTGTTCAGTATTCCCATGCAGACAGAAGCAATACCCACAAAAAGAATGTAGGGAAAAAGAAGGCGGAGTAACTGAACAGTAAGCTGTGTCTTTCCGGGATCATCACGAAATCCAGCGGCAAACAGGTCGACAAGCACCGGGGCAAGAAGCATACCCAGAAGCACCACCACCACCAGAGATGAACCGGCAAAGGTCAGAATCCTGCCGGCAAGTTTCCCCGCCTCTGCTTTCCCGTCCTTCAGAAGTGTCTCGGTGTAAGTGGGAACCAGTGCTGAAGCAACTGTGGCTTCACCAAAAAGTCGACGAAGAATATTGGGAATAATAAAAGCAATGGTGAAAGCATCTGCTGCCATACCGGTACCCAGTATTGCCGCCTGCCCAATGTCCCGGGCAAGCCCGAGTATTCTGCTGACAAAAGTCAGTATGCCGAGCAGCCCGGCGGCTTTCGCCACACCTCTTCCCTCTTGAGCCGGTGTTCCAAGATCAGTCAAAGAATCACTCACTGTCAGTCACCGGCAGCTTTAATTGATGCCCAGGTAACCTGTGAAAGGTGCTGTTCAAGAGGAGTTGAGACTACCACATCATCGAATACACAGGACCAGGAAATTTTTCCGTAACCTCCAGCAAATACCCCGAAGCAACCAGCCTCCTGCTGAATTGAGTCCACATCTTCCAAGTGCCAGACATCCGGTTCATCGGCAGCAGATCCCTGCCATATTCTGGCACAAATGGAATCTCCGTCCGCCTGGAGGCGAATCCAGTAGCGAACATCAAAGTAAATACTGATGTCGTACTGATCAAGAACCATAGTCGGGCCTGAATCATTTCTTCTTTCAAGCAGAATTCTGGAGGAATAGGGCTTCATAACCACGCGGTAATACCATTGATCAACTCCTCCATACCGCACAAACAAGCCGCCCTCAGAACCGCACTCAATCACAATGCTGCAGAGAACGGAGTAGTCGGAAGTGCTCATCGTTCCGGAGGCATCGCCGTTTGTGGATTTTCCCTGTCCCCTGTCACCCTGATTGTAGATAAAGTACTCGCCGTTTATTACCTCGTAGGAAGCTGCGCCAATATGGATCCAGCCATCGTCATTCCCGTCGTTGAAATCATCGGTGAACAGTATTTCAGCATGACTGATACTGAAAAACAGAGCAGTGATCAATACAAGCATCCGCATTGTTATTTCTCCAATTCGCAGTTGTTATCTTCTTTATGCTTGAAAGATAACAGGAGTTGGCTCAAAGGTCATTCGCTCAGTTAGAGAGCAACCCGCCATTCTTCTTCACCTGTCTGCGTGAGACCCACTCCATTCTGAGTAAGAGCATTTTTAACCCATTCAAGGGATTTATCAAAATTATCCAGCAAAACCTCTTTTCCGTCTTCCGTGGCAATACTGAGAGTTCTTTTGTTTCTTGCGTAATGTCCTCTGGACAATTTAAGATTGTGAAGTGGAAAACTCACCGGTTTACCCTTAGCCATCATACTGAGCAGAAATCCCAGCTGGAAGTGTAGTGGAGCCATTTTACCCATATCAAAGTATACAAATCTCTGATCGGTCACAACACACCGGCAACGCACTGGAAACTTCACTTTACTTCCCTGAAGTGTAAATTTTTGCGTGTCTGCAAAAACACGCTCACCGGAGTTCAGCTCAAATCCTGCCACACAATCTCCCTTCATGCTGTAATTTCCCGTAAAAGAGAATTATATTCTTTTGTAAAACAAAACGGGAGGTATCTCATGAAATTGATTTTTTGTATGCTTCTCACAGCCACGGTCTGCCTGGCTGACATGGGCCAGTTCGCAACCATCGCACAAAATCCTGTGCCCCTTGAAATATCTATGGAGAGTTCAGACATTGAACTGCTGGCGGAGAATGTGGTGATTGAACTTGTGGAGTGCGATAAAGCATTGATAACAGCCACTTTTCTCTTCAGAAACACTGGGGCTGATCAACAGGTAATCATGTACTTTCCCGTATCCGTGTTAAGTCCACAGATAAGTGCCCTCTGGCAGCTGGAGGTCTTTTCTCTCCCCTTTGAGACACCCGCTGTTACAGTAAATAGCAACTCTGTAGAGGTCTTTCCTCTCCAGAAGATACACTGGTCACCCGAACGAACGGGGCTATCCTGGAATGATGTTACTTCCATCGGAACTCCATTCCCACCGGATGAACCTCCTCCCAACGGCTCTTTTTTCCTGAGAGTTCACGATTATATCTGGGGCGTTATACCTATGCTTTCATTAGGGATTGAAAATGAAGCCGATATGCTTGCGCTAAGTACGGAGGAATTCCTTTCCGCCTGGACCGTTAATTTTCGGAACGGTGAGGAGATCCTGGTAGAGTACTCTCATAAATACCATCTGAGTACCAGCAGTAGTGGTGATTATACCGTGTATTATCCCCTCTACACCGGATCGGGCTGGCTGGGCTCCATTGGAGAAGGTGAGATATCCGTAGTACCCTGTGCCGGTTTTTCCTGGAAGACAATGATTGAATGGTCCTCTCTGTCTATGCCCGAAGGGGTGCAGGAAGAAGAATTTACCCCGCAGCCATCTCCTCTTATAATGAACCATGAATCTTACGAAACAACCGTGTTATCTCGCCTTGTCATGAATACTTACGATACTGCCATTGTGTGGAGGTTCACTGATTTTGAACCGGTAATCACCCCCTCTGAATGGATGGCATTCTATCCCATCCCTTCAGACTGGGATGCCGATTATGTTTATGATAACACTGGAAGACCCCCGGGAAAACAGTATGCCTCCGCGCTTAGAGTTGTTTTTACAGGACCGGGTATAGACTGGTAGGGACAGATCTGAAAGATCATGTCCCTACCTTTATAAACCGATCCGGAAACTATCTGAGCATCACAAATTTTCCTCTGGATACACCGCTCTCGGTTTTGAGTACAGCAAAGTAGATACCGCTTGTTAAGGTTGAACCGTCAAAACCAACGGTATTAACTCCTGCGCCAAGTTCTCCGAAGCTGGTATTCTCTACAAGACGACCGGCTACATCATAAACGGCCAGAGAAACATAAGATGGCCTGTCGAGTTGAAATGCCGCGGAAAGCATGTTACCCGGGCAGGGGTTCGGAAAAACGCTCAGTGATGTGTTCGCGCCCTGAACACCGCCATCAATACCCAGACCGGATCCCCAAATGGAGTTTCTGTAGTATGCGTCAAGCATCAGGTCTGCGTTCATCCGGAGGCCATCAAGCCCAAGACCCATAACCCAACCGCCTATCACATACAGAGAATCGCCGTCTTCAAGTTCTACCGGTGCCATTGTAATCAGGAAACGATAGTCAAAGACGGGATAACTCAAACTCAAAGGAGAATCGTGTACAATTGGGAATGGACCGGGGTTGGACACATCTATTGCCTCCGGGGTGTTCGGGTTTCCGACCCAGTCACCGAGGTAGGCGGGACCACTGAACCAGCCGCTGTTGTCAGGGTTAACGCCCCACATATAGTCATACTTTTCAATGTCGGTACCTGGATCATTTTCCCAGTTCCACCAGGTATGACTGAGTGGGATCGGATATCCCCATACATCGGCCGGTCTCTCTACTGTTTGATCTGCCTTGACCACATAATAATCAAGAAGTCTCCAGCCGATAAAACCGTTGCAGGCAGTAGCCAGAGCAGGTTCACCAGAGTCGTCCTCCGTGGAAGCGGGACTGTCTGAATCCCACATGTAAGAAAGGTTCCTGGGCACCACCAGGTAGGTTGTATCCGCTACCGTATGGGTGTAGTGATAGTAGGGCATTCCTTCGGAGAAAAGCTCAACACCGGACACCGGATCAGTAACATGAAGAGTATCGCCGCCAACAACCTTTCCAAGAATTGTGAAATGGTCACTGACACCGTTCTGATCCACATCATTATCAGGTATACCATCCGCTCCAGTGTAGTTGTAGTGATAGTATATGTTCTCCGGGTTGGAAGGAGACAGCGGGTTGTCCGGATTCTGCTGGTAAGTATAACCATCCTGTTCACTGGCATTTAAACCATTGTCAAAAGTATACTCGAATGAATAATCCCCGTTTGCCCAGACAGCATGACCATCATAGTACACCATGTCGTCCACGTGGCAATCATCGGGATCGGCAGTGGCAACATCGCAATCACCGATAACAGCAAAAACAAAACCCTCAAGAGGAGCCCCGCTTCCATACTCATTGTGGTGAGTGACAACAAACTTGTTAATAAGAAAGTTGTCATAGCCGGCCGCTGTCCACCCGTAGTTTTCCTCCCAGACCATCATGCCGTAGGGATCGTCCTGGTCACCTTCCAGATACCAGTCATCATAACCGTACTGTGTTTGCTCATCGGCAACAGGTCCGGGAACAAGCTTCTCCATGGGATAGCCCTCGCTGGGCTGAAGTTCCCAGTTATTGTAGTCTGAACAACTTGCCCATTTACCTGCGCTGTCCGGCCAGCTGCTTGTAATTTCACCATAACACGCGGTCCAGACATTACCGATCCATAAATAGTCGCTACCGGATCCTCCCGGCCATTCCATTGAGGCGCTGCCAACCTCGGAAGCACCAAAGCTGCCGATATTCACGAATCCACTCCAGAGATTCCCCAGGTTGTGTTCCTCGGAAACAACATCAGGTCTGTCATCCAAACCATCAGTGGGGAAAACAAAAGAATGCAGCGAACTTCCAAAACTCAAAAATGCAATAAACACAACCATCAGGACAAATCTCATATCAATACCACCCTTTCTAAATAAACCGTGATCACATTCACATGAAAATAGACAATATCATCACTAATGTCCAGAATAAGAAAAAGTAACGATACCGGAGACAGTTTGTTATTCCTTGAGAATAACTTATTATCGACATCACTGTTTTCCCAGGGTTAAGGAGCAACCTGTGAACAATCCATTTTTCCCGGCGGAAGATGTGGAACTTATCAGAAATGGGCATGTAGTTTTTCGAGGGGCTCTTCTCGTAGCTGATATCTCGGGTTTTACTGCAATAACCGGGTTGCTGGCAGAAAGCGGCAAGCATGGTACAGAGGAACTCACAACTCTTCTCAACAGCTGCTTTGACAAAATGATTACAATCGTCGAAAAGCACAACGGAAGTGTAATTACCTTTTCAGGTGATTCCCTTCTC
>JAUVJW010000040.1 GCA_030596465.1 Candidatus Fermentibacteraceae bacterium
AAGGAGCAAGATTCACAATGCGCACCTGTGGGTGACTGGCTATCTCCAGTCCCATTCCCACTGCAACCAGTCGTATGGTATCATCGTAGGAAAGCTTTTCCTTTGTTTTGCTGTCAAACTCAATTATTACATGCTCACTGCCGCCGTGATGGCCAAGTACAACCCCTCTGGCTCCTTTTGCCTTCCCACTTGTAACAACTGCCTCGTTCCCTGCACACGCGAGTATCTGGAAAGATTGATTCGGATTCTCTCTTCTTTTATCGCCCCATTTGCAGCTTACTCCCGGTTCTATGTGATCTCCGGCCCAGCCGTAAACAGAGTCGCCAGCCTCTATATTCAGTGTTATTCCACCTATCCCCGGCAGCTGAAAAGGTTTTCCGAGATGATCCACTTTCAGTCTGCTTCCCGCAAATGGATGACCGGGTTTACATTCGAGAGAGAACTGCACCAGTCTCTTTTCATTTGTCTTAAGCATACAATACCCTTCCTGCAGGGGAACAGTTCCTGCATTATTCACCCTGTTCCTATGAAACACCAGTTGAGTATAAATGAGACACTGAATATTTGTAAGTATGCACGCATAACACCATACTATTCCCCTGTATTCACAAGCAGAACTGACCTTTTAAACTGCGGTGTTTCCAGTTTCATTATGTACACCCCTCCGGGTATGTTTTCCAAAGAAACAAAACCGCTGAAATCAGCTGTATGCCCTGTTGACGCACCAAGTACATTCCTGCCTGATATATCAAAAAGGGTCAGTTGATAGTCTTCTGCACACGGTAGAGTAAAGCTTACCATGGCCTGACCTGCTGCCGGATTGGGAGAAACACTAAGCACAATACCGCCGGGAATACCCCTTGATTGTTCTTCATCAAGTTCGGTAACAGTATCTCTGCTGATAAATCTTACTTCAGGTACACTGCTGCCTGCTTCAAGCCATGCTACCCGGTAACCGTCGGTATCACTGCATACCGATATGTTACCGGTTCCGACATTCCCGCATGACTCAACAACATGAGAGTATGTACTCCATTGACCCTGCCAGTGTCTGACAATTATTTCATCTCCTGAAAACCATGCAAGAAGAATTCCGTCATCACTGGCGGAACAGGTCATGGCAGCAGGAAAAGGAAGATCTTCGTGATCTATTTCTATCTGTGACAGCTCAGGAGATACCGGTGAACCGTTAAAATCAGCGCTCCATACAACACCGGCTGTATCATTCAGGAGGCCGATCTGCCCGGAAGAGCACATTCCCAGAACAAGAGCATTGGGAACAGGATCCATACTCCAATCGCCCTGGACATGGGAAATGGGTTCTAAAGCCAGTGTGTTGCTGTCCAGAAAAACGGAATTAACACAAAAGCTGGAAGGGTTCATAGGTGCCCAGGTCTTTCCTGTCTGAAGCACGAATGGTGGGAATGAACCGCCTGCCATAAGCGAAGTGAATCTGCTAAAAGAAGTTGAAGTCTCAATCCAGTTTGATGTATCTGCAGTGTTGATCACGGTAGAAGACCATGGATCCACACTGCATACAGTCAGATATCGATGATTCTGAACATCAGTGTAGCCGGTCAGAAGCTCGATCAATGCAATTCTCTGATCTGAAGAACCAATGTACCGTGGTAATACAGGCAGAGCAAGCACCGTGCAGAACTCAGGAGGAAAAAAGTCTTCATGGCTTAACTCCTGCTGTGCGATCAGGCTGAAATCCGATACCGAATATGTATTCACCTGAGCATACCAGTAAAACCATGATCCGAAAGCTACCAGAACAACAGGATCTGTACCTGCATCTTCACAGAAAGACAGTTGCAGCCGGTCATATCCCTGCCCGATCTGTTCCGGTACAGAATGGGTTGATGGATTCATAAGGTAGGCATTGTTCTCTGAATCAGTCCAGCCCACAACAGGCCCATCAGCTGTAGTAAGGATGTCTGTGCTTGCCTGTATTGCAGATACCAGAATAAAACAAATATACAGATATTTCACAGATACACCTTCTTTCTGTAAACACACGCATTGCTAAATATATGTGATTCCGCATGTCGTCTTGCCATGAGCAGGAATCGCTGTTAGTGTTTGTGCTAAGGAGGTGATTTATGGTTACAAGTACTGACTGGATACAGGCACTGGGGCTCATTCCTCATCCCGAGGGTGGTTTCTACAGAGAATTTTACCGATCAAAGCATGTTCTTGGGAAAAAGTCTCTTAATGCAGATCTCAAGGGAAAACGAGAACTGGGATCAACTATTCACTACATGCTGACAAGTGATTCCTGCTCCGCATTCCACCGTTTGTGTTCTGATGAGATCTGGCACTTTCACGACGGTTCACCATTCCTGCTTCATCTGATAAACCCTGATGGCATATACAGCGTGGTTCGACTGGGTCTTGATGCCAATGTAGGACAGGTGCCGTGTTTTGTAATCCCGGCGGGGTATTACTTCGGAGCGGAAGTAGCGGAAGAAAATTCCTTTGCCCTTGCCTCGTGTACTGTAATACCGGCTTTCAGCTTTGATGATTTCGAAATGCCCACAAGTGATGAACTTATAAGTATATTCCCGCACCTTAGAAACGAGATAATGCACCTGGGAAAAAAGGTTAATATTTAATGGCTGTGAAAGACATAATGAAACTGGATGATGACAACTGCTTTGCTTGTGGATCAAAAAACGCTATTGGTCTGAAATTGAAGTTCAGACTTGATCCCGGGAATGGTACAGCCGTGTCTGAAACTGTTATAGCCGACCATTTTAACGGATGGAAGGGAGCCGTACACGGTGGAATTATTACCACCCTGCTGGACGAAATCATGGTATATGCCTGCACCTCTTCAGGATGGTTCACTGTTACCGGCACCATTGAGGTAAAATTTCATAAGCCTGTACCTACCGGGGAATTGCTTAAAATTACTGGAAAAATAGAGGAAAACAGAGGTAGATCCATCCGTACATCAGCAACTTTAGAGGTTGAAAATGCTGTTCTTGCTTCTGCAAAAGCTGTACTTATTCCTGTAAAGTATTGTGAAAACTCTATGGATATTATATCCGAAAGATTGATAAATTGAAAGAATCTCTTGTCATTCCCGGACTGGGCGGCGCATCCGATTGCTGGGCATCAATATTCACAGGAAGACTCTCAACCTGCTACAAGGTAAAAAGCGTGCAATTACCCCATAACGGTACAACCATTAAAGAGTTTGCCCGGGAACTTGTTCCCGATAAACCCGTGGATATTCTTATTGGCTTCTCTATTGGAGCCGCTGTGGTACAGGAAATAATTGCACATTGGCCGGATACGGCATCCAGCGTGGTGCTTATGGCTCCTCCGGCAGGCAATCAGTATCCACAGCCACCGGAAGATGCAAACGACTTCAGCACCGGCCGGGGTAAATGGTCAGCTTCAATGCTGGAAATGATGTTCACTCCCGAGTGGCTTGCATCTCATCCTGATATCAGCGAATACTTCCCCAGAGTAAAAAAACAGATTCCGGGAGAACGACTTATAAGACAAAGCAATGCTATTTCTGATTGGAAAGGCTGTCTGGATACTCTGAAAAATTTCTCTCTTCCCGTTCTTATTATTGCTGGAAGATATGACATAATTACACCTCTAGCCCATGCGGAAATACTGAATAAAACCCTTCCAAACGCCTCTTTGACGGTGTTTGATACCGGCCACGGTTTTCCATGGCAATGCCCTCTGGAAACCGCCGACAAAATTCTGGAGTTTAGTAAATGAAGATACTAGGACAAATATCCCAGGGCCTTGAAGAACTGGGGGCTCTTGAGCTGAAAAGACTGGGAGTAAAAAAGACTGACCCTACCTACAGAGGTGTTTTCTTTGAAGCAGATGCCGCAATGGTCATGAAAGTAAATTACCAGTCCCGTCTATTCGACAGGTTCCTGCTTCCCCTTGTCGGATTTGGATGTCACTCTTCCGATTACCTGTACCAGAAAGCAGTGAAATACCCCTGGGAAAATATTTTCGGTATTAATCAGACATTTGCCATAAGCGGTGCTGCATCCGGTTCCAGAATCAGCCACTCAAAATGGGCCACCCTCAGACTCAAAGACGCCATAGTAGACCACTTTCGGGAAATCAGCGGGAAAAGGCCATCTGTTGACAGATATGAAGCAGATGTAAACCTTGATCTCCGCATCCGGGGTAACAACGCTGAAATACGCCTTGATCTTTCCGGAGGTTCCCTGCACCGCAGAGGGTATCGAATGGAATCTGTAAAGGCCCCTATGCGGGAAACCATTGCCGCCGCCGCATTGGAAATGTCTGGATGGAAAGGCGAAAAACCGCTGGTTGATCCTATGTGCGGATCAGGAACACTGCTCTGTGAAGCCCTTATGAAATACTGCAGAATCCCTGCCGGGTTCTACAGAGAAAAATGGGGTTTCTTCCGTATGGATGAATTCAGCAAGCTTATCTGGAAAAATGTAAAAGCCGAGGCCGACGATAAGATTATCGCTCTTCCTGAGGGACTTATATCGGGCTCTGACATTGCAACAAGAGCTATAAACGCCACCAGAATCAATCTAAGTTGTTTCAGAGACGGCAGAAATGTTCAGGTATCCAGACGAGACTGGCACACCCATCCCGGATACAATTCGTGTACCATCCTCACCAACCCGCCACACGGCATTCGACTGTCAGAGGGCGTCGCGGAGGAACTCATAAGAGATTTCGGAGACTTCATGAAGCAGAAATGCTCAGGCTCTGAAGCATACATCTATCTGGGAGACAGACAACTCCTAAAGCATATCGGTCTCAGAACATCGTGGAGAAAACAACTGTTCTCAGGCGGCCTTGACGGAAGGCTCGCCAAGTTTGAACTCTACTGATACTCCGATACAATTTCCTCCATTAATTCCTTCACTCTGGCTCCGGGGTACTGTTTCACAGCCCCTGAAGTGGTAACAGCAACCCACGCTTTCCTTGCGTTCTCCATATCTGCCGAGGCTGCTTCAAACACTTCAGCCTCTGATGGATAAAACCTTGCTACTCCCTCTGACTGAGCCGCTGAAGCAACTTTTGCTGCCACATGGGGAAACAGACCGGTATCTGTCATTGAAGGTAATATCCTGCCTGGACCAATAATTCCCCGAACTGCATAGTCAGCAATAGCTCTTGCCGCGGCAACTGCCATTCTGTCTGTAATGATTGAGGCTCCTGTAAGCAGAACACCTTTAAGTATTCCCGGAAAACCGAGAGAGTTGTTTACCTGATTGGGGTAATCGCCACGGCCTGTGGCAACAATTGCAGCACCGGCGTTGTGTGCATCAGAGGGGAAAATTTCCGGTATTGGGTTTGCACATGCAAAAACAACAGCATCATCAGCCATCTTCTTTATCCACATCGGGTGAACCACATCAGGTCCCGATTTTGAAGCGGCAATGAAAACATCTGCATCTTTTACAGCCTCGCGAACATCCGAAAAGCCCTGTGAATTGGTGATTTGGCATAGCTTTTTGTGCCACTCCCACCCTTTGCCGTTGAAATCAGTCCGCTCAGATCCCAAAGCACCATTTTCATCAAACATTGTTATTCGCCCCGGATCAGCACCGGCAGTAATCATAAGTCTCGCAGCGGTGGAATTCGCGGCACCCGCTCCGAAAAACACAATTGAAATATTATTAATCTTCTTGTTTACTATTTTGAGTGAATTCAACAACCCGGCAAGCACCACACAACCGGTACCCTGAGCATCATCGTGCCAGACAGGAATTGAACAACTCTCCTGCAGTTTTTTCAGGGCGATGTAACATCCGGGCTGGGCAATATCTTCAAGGTTTATTGCTCCAAAGGAAGGTGCGATTGCATTAACCGTATCTACAAGCCTGTCTATATTCTTATTAATATCAAGACAAATAGGAATTGCGTCAAATCCTCCAAGAAGCTTCATCAACAGAGCTTTGCCCTCCATAACGCCCATGCCGCCTGGAGGAGTACAGTCGCCATCCCCTAGAACCCGTGTGGAATCACTTACAACAGCCACTGTTCTTCCGCGGGATGTATGAGAGAATGAGCTTCTGTTATCATCCCTTATAGTTCTGGATACAGAAGAAACGCCCGGTGTATACCAGACTTCAAGCCATCCGTTATCAACCTCATCCACAAGTGGAATTGTCATCATTTTCCCGCCGTGGAACTCATGCGCGTCAAGAGAAAGCTTAAACAGGAACTCAGTGGTTGCTTTTTCTGACTGCTCCTCGGAAAGTCTGTTTCTTATTTCGAAAAGTGCTTCTTTCGGTGTCATTATTTTCTCCCGGTGTATATGCTGCCATTGTGAAGATCCCAGGCAACAAAGACGGGCAAATTGTCCAGTTCAAGAATTGAAACCGCCTCTGGACCAAGATGTTCCCACGCTACTATTTTTCTTGACTTTATCTTTGTTGACGCCAGAGCTCCGGCCCCGCCTGTGGCTGCCAGATAAACCGCACCATGTTTATGGAAAAGCTTTCTTGTCTCATCACTCATTTCGCCCTTACCAATTACTACTTTCATTCCGAGTTTTAACATCTCAGGAATAAATGGTTCCATTCTGGCGGAAGTGGTTGGGCCCGAAGATCCAATAACCAGACCAGGCGGGGCTGGCGAAGGTCCCGTATAAAAAACTGGAATACTCTTAATGTCAAAAGGCACATAACCTGTGTCTAAAATCAAGTTGTGCGCTGCATCCCTGGCCGTTGCCACTAACCCTGAGAGTAATACCTGCTCTCCGGCTTTTAGAGACATCAGAATCTCTTCAGTTATCGGCACTGTTACAACACGCATGATGCTGTCCGGTGGGCGTGGCACTCTATACAGACGGTGACAGGAAGTGAAGCCATGTGACATGGCAGCTGAAGTATTCGTGTTTCAATCACGGTTGTTTTCCCACCAAAACCCTGGGGTCCTATGCCCGTAGCGTTGAGTTTCTCTGTTATCTGCTTTTCCAGCTCTTGAAGCTCGGGTATAATGTTTTCCATACCAAGGTCTTGAAGTAATGCTTTTTTTGCCAGAATGCCGCTTGTTTCCAGATTTCCTCCAATACCAATTCCAACAATAACAGGCGGACAAGCTTTTGAGGCTCCGGCACGAACACAACTCTCTGCCAAATCAATTATCCCCTGTGAACCAGCCAGAGGTGGAAGCATTGCAGAGCTGGATACATTCTCGCTGCCTGCCCCTTTGGCAAGAACAGATATCTTCAAATCAGATCCAAATACATGCTCAAGATGAATAATCGCAGGAGTATTGTCCATGGTGTTGGTTCTGTTGCCAAGAGGCGGATATACTTGTGAAGGACGCAGATATGAATCCATACAAGCTCTGATGACACCCTCATTAACCGCTTCAGCAAGAGAGCAGTCGGAAATGCAGATCAGATTCCCTAATTCGATAAACACAACGGCGGTTCCCGTATCCTGACAGATCGGTAATCCTGTTTCAGCCGCTATTCTCAGGTTGCTGATTTCAATCTCAAGAGCCTGCCTGCCCGGCCCGGGGCTCTCCCCTGCCAGTATCTCGGTCAGCTTTTCCTCAACACTGCGATGCGGGCCAATACATGCTCTGGAATAAAGAGATGCTACAGCCCTGGAGATCTCCTCTCCACTGATTAGTCTGATGCTTTCTTTCATGGGCGGTAATATGCTACTTTTTGCGATTCAGATTTTTTACGGCTTCAAGAAGATCAGCAACAGCATATGGTTTTTGAAGAACATCAATTCTTTCAGCCCCTGCAAAAGCTTTTACAAGGGTATCTCTACTGTAACCGGTACAGAACAGAACTGGTATATCCGGGGCAACTGAGTGAATATTGCTGAATGCTTCACTGCCATTCATTACCGGCATAATAGCATCAAAAATCAGCATATCAATAGCCTCACGATTCTCAAAAAACAGTTTTACCGCTTCTTCCCCATCCCGCGCCTCGATAACCGAATGCCCTTCCGCCTCAAGTATGGTTCTTGCTATCTCTCTAACCATCTCTTCATCTTCAGCGAGCAGGATTCTCAAAGGAGTAAAGGGAACATCCTGTGTTTCTTTTGATTCTGTTTTAATCGTTTTCTCAGTACCCCCGGAATACAGAGGAATACACACATCAAAACGAGTACCTTTGCCCGGGGTGCTTTCCAGCAGTATTACACCATTATGCTTTGCGACAATACCATAGCTGCTGGCAAGCCCCAGACCGGTTCCTTTGCCCTGAGCCTTTGTGGTAAAGAAAGGTTCAAATATCTTATCCAGCATATCTTCAGGGATACCTTCTCCTGTATCACGGACCGAAATGACAACACACTCCACAGGTTCGCTGCCGGCAAAGCAGGAAACTTTCGAGATGGATGTTTCAACATTTATCAAGCCATCTCTGCCTCTCGGGATTGCATCCTTAGCGTTAACCAGAAGGTTCATCAATACCTGTTCAAGCTGGAAGGGATCACCGTTGATTTGTGCTTCCGGTGCTCCGGCTGTGAATTCCAGTTTTGCATTGGCACCTATTATTCTATGAACCATCCGAACAAATTCGCCGACCCGATGATCCACAGAAAAAGTTCTTTTGTTAAAACTGTCATCTCTACTGAAAGAAAGAAGCTGTCGGGTGAGGAACATCGCCTTTTCCCCGGCTTGAAGTATCTGCTTAAATGACCCCTCAGTAGATACGGTTCCGCTACTTCCAATCTCAGCAGCCCCCATCATTACCTGAAGCAGGTTATTGAAGTCGTGAGCCACTCCCCCGGCGAGTCTGCCTATAGCCTCCATTTTCTGGGACTGTCTGAGTTGATCTTCCAGTTCATTCTCTCTGGTAATGTCATCAACAACCCCGGCAACCAGGGTTGAATCAAGCAAATCATCATAAAGAAGCACTCTCACCATGCTCACAGTTCTGAGGCCATTCCTGCCGAGGAGTTTATATATCTTTGCAATTTTCCCTGAATCAGGATCGGCCAGTAACGCGTCATCGTCACTTTTCAGCATTGTCGCTGCCCTGGAACCAAAAAGATGCCAATCCTTTTGCTCCACTGCCTCAGAGGCGGAAAACCCGAATATCTCTTCCATCTCGCGGTTCCAGATTCTGTATGTCATACCTGTGGATGGATCCTTCGCAAAGAAACCAACAGGCAAATTGTCAACAAGCCCTGAGAGAAACTCCTTTCTTTGCGTCAATTGATCTCTGAATTGAATGTTCTCCGTCACATCTGTGTATGTAACCATCAGGCCGACAATCGCACCGGAAGGCGACTTGAGAGGTACTCTACTGATATTAATTGTTCTATCCATCGCACCAGACAATAAGAAATTTTCCTGTCGATTCAGAACGGACTTTCCTGTGGAAATAACCTGCTTCTCAATCTGTCTGGATCTCTCAGTAATCCACAGGTTTTCATCAAGGTATTCCTCTGAATCAAGACCATTATCGTTTAGAAATGCACGGCTGGCTCCCTGGTATTTCAGGTTCTTGTCTTTCCAGAACAAACCCACTGGAATTGTATCGAGAACATTCTTCAGCATAAGATTCAGGTTCTTCAGCTGATCCTCGGCGCGAACGGACTCCGTGATGTCCCGGATGACCCCAAGTACAGTTGACGGACGACCGGCGGAATCCCGGGAAACACCCAGGCCCTTTACAATAACCCAATTGGACTCAAGAACAGCCTTACCGGCAAATTCAATTCTCACTGGGGGAATTCCCTCATCACAGGCAACAACACGATTAAAAGCTGTAACCAGATTTTCTCTGTTGGCAGGTGACAAAAGATCTGTTATTCCCTTGAATTGCATTACCCTGGAGATTTCCTCTCCTGACCATTTGCTGATAAAATCTTCCCTGTCAAAGGTAACAGTCATCGAATCAACATCAAGAATAAAAGTCGTCATATCCTCAGAATCATGTGCCATACTAAGCTTTTCCCTGGTTATCCTGCTCTCTGTAACATCTTTCATGGTAAGAAGAAATGTGTCATCTGAAGTTTTCACAACCTCACCCAGATACCAGCAAAGCCCTGAATCTGTCTTAATGGAATATTGAAAACTGTGGGGAGTACCTGAAATTGAAGCCTTTTCCACAGTATTCATAAAATCTTCGTGAAAGTCCTTGTGAATGAATTCACACCAGTTTCTGCCATTGTATTCACTGTTATCGTAATGGGAAAAACAGGACGGAATAGAATGCACAGCCAGAATGATACCGGATCGGTCAATTGAAAATGTCAACAGGGGTATGGCGCCAACCGCATCAGCATTCAGCTTCAATTTCTTTAAAGATGTATAGCTGATACCGGGAAACATTCTTTTTACAAGAACGGTAATGATAACGAGTATAAAAACAACACCCAAAAACAATGGCCAGTAAGACAACAATTTGATCCCCTGTTCTACTCCCGGATGTGTTCCAGACCTACTGAAATCAGCATTCTTACATGATCATCAGCTAAACTGTAATATACATGCCTTCCCTGCTTTCTGCGAGAGATCATCCCGCCTGTTCTCAGTCGACGCAACTGATGAGAAACTGCCGACACTGAAACATCCAGCCGTTCAGAAATGTC
>JAUVJW010000066.1 GCA_030596465.1 Candidatus Fermentibacteraceae bacterium
GTGCGATGTTCTCTGTTTCCATTGATGGGCAGATGTTCACATCAACAGCTGTTGCCGGTCCCGATGTACTGAAGTCTGCTGTTTCTCTCATAGGACTAATTGTTATACCATCAGGTTATCAGGCAGTTACTCCATTATGATTTAGTCTTCTGGTATGCAGTTTCCGGTTCTGTTCCTTTGCCTGTTGTCGCTGAATGGTGATTTTGAGAATTCACTGGCGGTAAGAGATTTTGATACAGCCTGGGAGATTGCGGGGGAATCCGATTCTTTGAAGGCTGTGGTTTTTCTCGGCAGTGGAAACTACTCCATGGCGGCGATGCTTTTCCAGAGGGCTTTTGAAAAAGAGCCCTCTGTGGGATTGTTCACTGATATCTGGAATACAGTGGCCACCTCCACGGAACATTTTGGCTCTCTTTCCGCAGGGAGTTTGAGAGAAGACCTTGATGAATGGGGAGATGAACTCCAATGGGGGTCGATTGACCTGCTGTCTCTGGTAGAGTCTTCAAGTATGCTGGAGGATAGTCTGTTAACCGATAGTCTTGTTCAGGTTTTAACGAACAGATTCTCGGGCTCCATTGAGGCATCGAGGGTTATTGGCTGGGGCTTTTATGATGATCTTTACCCTGTCTGGTATGACGACTCGGCAAGGGTTACTGTTCTTGGGGAGTTTCTGGAAGAATGGGGAGACAGATCAGATCTATGGCGGAGTAGAGCATGGCAGTATACACTGTCAGCTGTGACCGAAACAGTAGATTCTTCCGGATGGAGAGATTATTTTGAGCAGTGGAAGGAAGTCTGCCCTGATGATCCGCAGGTATATCTGACAGGTGCATCTCTTTGCATCGACAGAGATTCTTCATGGACGGAAGCCCTGCTGTACGCGGAGACAGGTCTTGATCTTATTCAGGCAGGCTGGGTTCCACCGGAAATGCCTGAAGAGGAATGGCAGTTAACCGGTACAGCTCTTGAGGCCGGTCTTCAGTTCAGAAAGTTGTTTGCTATGGCGGGGCTGGATAGACGGCAGCAGGCTTTTGAAGAACTTGGTATGGTTATCTCTTCTACCCGGTTCGATATTGATGACTATCACACAAAAGCAGCTTTCTTCTGGCTTGGAGGAAAGCTGTTTCTTGCCAACTCTGACACATTGAATGCCCTTGGCAGTTTTGCGGAATCGGCAATTGCCGGAGAAGTTCGAGACCGGTGGAGCGGTTACGCGATTGAGTCCATGGACAGCCTTCTTCCTTCAGATGTCACGCCAGTACAGTGGACCCGGGAACACACAGGTTATTCCGGCCCCGTCTTTACTGATGCAACTGATCTGCTGAGGTCAGACAGTCTTCTTCGGGGAACGAGGATTTCCTGGTGTGACTGGAATGTTGACGGGTTTCAGGATATTTTTATTGGACATTCTCTTTTTCAGAATATTGATGGATTATCCTTCACTGATGTTACCTCTGAAGCAGGGCTGGATTCATGCAGGGGTAACGGTGGAATATGGGGCGATATCAACGGTGATGGTGTACCGGATATGGTCACCTCCGGGAATCCTGTGCAGGTATTCGTGAACTCAGGTGGAGTTCTTGAAGATGTTACAGAAACAATTGGTATAACTGCTACAGGTGCATCTGTGGAGGGTGTTGGTCTTCTTGACTGGAACGCTGACGGTTGGCTGGATCTGTATCTGGCGAGTTATGAGAGTGGTCAGGGATCGGGAACCGCAGATGCTTTCTACCTCGGAAGTGAAGATGGTTTTGTCGCCGCTGGAGAAAACCTGGGAATGATACCTTTCCTTGACGACCATCTTTGCGGCAGGGGTGTAAGTCCCTGTGACTTCGACCTTGACGGTGACATGGATATTTTTGTTTCCAATTACAGACTTCAGGAGAATTTCCTATGGGAGAATGAACAGGGCGATGCAACTAATTCCGCTTTAATCAGGGGAATTGCAGGTGTTGATGTTGATGGATGGTGGGGGCACACAATCGGTAGTGCCTGGGGTGATTATGACAATGATGGTGACTGGGATCTGTTTTCCGCCAATCTGGCTCACCCCAGATACATAGGATTCTCGGACAGAAGTATGTTGTTTGAGAATACGGGGAATATCTTCTCTGATATTCGAGCCGGCTCTGGAATCCGCTTTGAGGAGACTCATTCAAATCCTCTGTGGGGCGATTTCAATAATGACGGTCTTCTGGATTTGTTCATTACCTCAATTTATCCCGACAGAAGGACATACCTTTACTTAAACCGGGGAAATGGGCAGTTTGAGGATGTTACCTGGTTGTCAGGCGTAAGGGTTTTTAACGGGTGGGGAGCAGCCGCGGGAGATTTTGATCTTGACGGCAGGCTGGATATTGCAGTGGGTTCAGGAGATGGTCCTGTTCTTCTCAGAAATACAACACCCGACGGTAACTGGTTGCTGGTCAGCATTGATCCCCCAGAGGGTGTAAACACATCAGGTATAGGATGTACCGTTACAGTAGAGCAAAATGGTGTAGTTCAAATGCGTCAGATCGAGGGGGGCAGTGGAACCACAAGCCAGAACAGCAGCATTCTTCATTTCGGCCTGCCGACTGATGACTCAGTTCTCCTGCAGCTTTTCATTCCTGGAGATTCCGAGCCGATTGAAGAGATTTCAGGCACTCCCGGGTCAATAATCCTGATTGACATTCAGCCGGAATAGGAATATCATAATCACTGTTGTGTTCATAGTGAGCACTTGCTGAAACGGGGGGGGAAAAAATGAAACTTTTCATGTGCGTGCTTCTTGTTGTTGCCATTTCGGCATCAGCTGCTGTAAAGACAGATGGAACCGGAATGGCCAATCCCTGGTCTTGCGATGGCTCATACGAAGTTATGGATGTTATGGCCGGTGATCTTTCCGGTACTTATGGTATGGCGATCAAGGACAATGTTGCCAACAGTATCTGGATTTTGAGCTATTCCGAAATGGTTAACACGGAGTTTGACATGGCTGGCGGATCCGCCACAGGAACCACCTGGGATATTACCGGTGGTGTTGATCCTGATGACCAGGCTTACTGCGAGTACGGCTCCGGTAACCAGTGGTTTATGGGTGACTATGCTGCAAGCATGTTTGCCGTTTTTGCTGAGGATGGAAGCTGGGTTTGTAATGTTGACGGGCCAGCCGGCTGGTCAAAGATAATGGCTATGGGCGCGGGATATGGCATGGTCTATGCCGGTGCAAATGGTGAAATCGGCTGGGGCACCTACACAGGTACAGAGACGGCTGTTACCTGGACAACAGTTACCTATGCGTCTGTTTACGGCCTTGCCGTCTGGGAAAATTTCCTCTTTGTAGCCTGTGGCATTGATGATGCCGACAACATCTTCATCCACACTATTGCCGGAGACGGAACACCAAGTACTGAACCGGTCTGGTCCTGCCAGTTCGTAGAGAACCCGGAAGTAAATGGTGGAATCGACTACGACGGAGAGCACCTCTGGGTTTATCCCCAGCAGGATTTCCTCTACAAGCTCAGTATTGACTGGGATCCACAGGCTCTCGAATCCGATACCTGGGCCGGTATCAAGTCTTCTTACTAAACAGATAGTATTGAAAAAGGCGGAGCCAGTCGGCTCCGCCTTTTTCTATGTGTATTATCCTTTAACTGCGATCCAGATTGTTTTAAGAAGACTGCGTGGATCCATTATGATGTTTGAATATGCCTGATTGGCAAGGGGGCATGCGCACTCGCCAGCCTTGATGCCTTTTCTGATTTTCGCAGCTTCATTCGAATTCCATATTTCCAGGAATCCGGAGTCTTCACCAACCATACCCATCTGTCCATTATAAGCAAGAACAGCGCAGGGCCAGATTCCACCGTCAGAGTTTATGTGAACATTCAAGATTCCAGCGTAGCATGGAATTACCTGTTTGTTTTCTCTGAGGATATCGGCAGCCAGATCGTAGTAAACCAGTCTCATGGCTGTAGTGATTCTTGAAAGAAGCTTCATGCCCTTCATGCTGGCTCTTACATTTTTCTTGAAGGTAAGCATAATTTTCCGGTAGCTGTCCTCATCAGGGGTGATGCCGCTGCCAAGGTTGAAAAATTCTTCCCGTTCTTCGGCAATCTCATTGATGTAGGTGTTTACACCAAGGGTTCCAGCATAGGCAATTATATCCTCAAGACTATCCTGATTAAATTTGGAGACTACAGTGCCTACGCCTACATGAAGGTATTCATATTCTTTCCTGAGAGCCTTGAGTCTTTCCAGAGTATCCAGGAGCTTTACAAAGTTACCGGGAACGCCACGGATTTCGTCGTGTTGTTCTCCGATGCCATCAAACGAAGGTTTGATGGTAAGAACTGTGCCGGGTGCCTCTTCGTGTATTACTTCAAGTATTTTTCGTGTTGTTTCTTCAATGCACTCAGGCATTAGGGCGTTGGTGGGAATGTGTACCACTGCGGGTCTCAAGTGTCGGCAGGCAAGGCGGACAATCTCTGAAAGGTCTTTCCGGAGAAATGGTTCTCCACCGGAGACATTGAAAAAGTAAGTCCATCCAATGGATCGGAACAGTCGTTCTATGGTGGGAAGATCAAGATCAGGGGATGTGTATTCAGGGCCTTTATCCTTCCAGATAAAGCATGTTTTACACCTGGATTGACAATTTCCAGTGACGGAGAATGTAACATTTATCGGATGCGGTGGTTTTGAAAGACCATGTCTGCACATCCAGCCCCCCACAGCGCTCCAACCGAGGTGAGAAAGTTGATTCAGGTGATTCATTTTTACCGGGAAATGTTTGTAGAGGAATTGATAGACAACGGCCTGAGAGGCGAAAAGTATTTCAACAACAATGACAACAGCTCTCTGTCCCAGAGCGATTGTGGTTGCAACTGCCATGCCACCCACTACGAAGGGAGCCAGAAAGAGACCTCTGATTGATTCCCGCACACCTATTCCACCGGGGATAAATACCATAACCAGAGCAATCAGCCAGGAAGCCGGGGCCGCAAGGAGACACACTGCCACCATGGCATAGGGCGGTGTAGACTCCGGTACGCCGAAACCACGGAACCACACATAAAGCGCAAGGCTTCGAAGAGACCACGAGAGAATATGGGCTCCGATGAATTTGAATTGATCTTTGTGGCTTATGTGAGGCAGTTCCTCCATATCAACATTGAAATTACGGGCAAGTCTTTTCGCAAAGACCTTCTGCAGTCCCGGTGCAAACATCATAAGAAAGGCAAGCACCGCGGAAGCCCACAGCGCGATGGTGATTGCCGGGGGAACATCTGAACCAAGAAAAGGAAGAGCAACCAGAGCCATTATCCCAAGAGCCACAAGCATATAAATATTTTCCAGAACAAGAGCGGTAACACCCTTAAAGGTACCGGTACCATTCATCCGAAGAAATGTTAATCGACCCAGGACCATCCAGAGTTTACCGGGCATGTAGCTGCCCATCTGAGTGATGTACCAGTTTCTGCGCAGTTCGCCCCGGTCAATCCTCGGAATCTTGAGAGCCTCAAGGATCTTCTGCCAGGGGAGTGGAGCAAAGTAGTATCCCAGCCAGGCAAAAGCAAAAGAAAGAAGTATTAGCGGTCTGCTTGCGTTTTGCCCGGAGGTACCCCAGAATTCTTCCAGTTTTGGTTGCCAGTCTGGAAGAAGCTGGTAATAAAAGTAGTATCCCGCGCCAAGAAGAAGAATAAGACCGGCCCAGTTCTGTATTTTGTGAAATCGTGATTTTTTATGCATTCAGCCTTTTTCTTTTTTTTGTGGAAAACGTAAGAAGTATCAGAATAAGCAGCACAGCTAAGCCGCTTATTATACCACCAAGTACCACATTACGGTTGCTGTAGGTAAATTCAACCGCATGCTCGCCACCTGGAATTTCAACACCGCGCATCCAGCCATTGGCTCTGTAGATTGTGGCAGAATTTCCATCGACTGTGACTTCCCAGTTGGGATACCAGGAGTCTGCAAGCACAAGATAACCGGCTCCGGAGGTCAGGGTTCTTACGCGGACAAGTTCCGGCAGATCAACAAGTATTTCCGCATTGCCGACAACTCCGTCATATACCGATGGTGTATCTGTAACAAACGATCTGATCTGGGGATCAATTCCGTTTTGAATTGCGTTAAAACCATCATCAATTGAACCCGCGACAACTGATCGGGGAATGAAAGCTCTGGGCATGGGATCTGCAGGATAACCAGGGATCCCCTCTGCAAGTATCGGGCGGATCTGTTCCCAGCTGGCAGCACCTTCAGTGGATGCGAAGGCTGTCATGGCTGTTTGTCTCAGTACCCAGGGAGACGAGGTGCGAACAAGAGCCATGAGCCTGTCAGTGGCTGATGGTTTGGCTGCATGGTAGCCATAGACCGATCTGATTCCAAGAGGAACAAGTTCGTTTCCTCCCGGGAACACGCGACCTTCTCCAGCCATTTCTCTAAGCAGAGGTGTATCAGGAAACATAGATTCGATGGTTGTTGAGGGAAGATAAACCTGAAAGTCTCTGTTGAATGGAATCAGTTCAACCGATGAAACAGCAAGTATGGAAATCGCAAAAAGCCATTTTGATCCCTTGCCTTTTCTCAGCATGAATACCATTGCCGCAAGAAGTCCTGTGACTGTAAATACCCTGAGAAAGTCTTTGGAAAGAAGAGATGCCCGTCTTGCGATAATCGCACCGAAGGGGGATGGATCAGTAATACCGTTTTTAGCCCACCAGGAGGCCTGGAGTGCTCTGGAAATTGGTTCAGCAGCAAGCATAAGAATAAGGAAGAGTCCGGAGGCTCCAGCAAGAACAATCATCACCTTTTTTAGCTTTCTCGAATTCAATCCCCCTGCAAACAGAGCATCAAAACCCATTCCGGATGCCAGAGCCATGGAAGAGGTTGTTACAAAAGCAGCCATGTGAGGAGCCCGCAGTTTTCTGAATACCGGAATGATTTTATAGAGCAAAGCGAAAACAGGGGTGTACCCGCCCCAGGAAACCACCGCTCCTGTAATTGCCAGAGTCATCAGTGCCAATCTAATTTTTCTATTCTTTCCCGAAATAAGTCCTATTAAACCAAGAGTGAAAAAAGCCACGCCCATGAATTCGCTGGATAGTCTCAGGCCAAGTCTGCCGAAGTAAACAGGAACACCGTTGACCATGCTGTCGTTGAACCCGTGTCTCAGCCCGAACATACCGGGAAAAACCATTGTCAGAGTTTCCTCCGGGGCAAGAGAGTAGCTGGAAGCCGTTTCAAGAGACAGATCTTCACCCCTTGAAGTGTGTTTACTGAACTGATAACCGGGATAGAGCTGAACAGCAGCGAGTGCTCCACCAAGAAGCAGAATTGCGGCAAGGCCACTAAGATTTACAGAAACAGATTTGAGATTAGTTTTTTTTGTAATGAACAGTGCCAGCGCAAACGCGCAACCTGCGGAATAGAGGATCATCTGAGGATGACTGGCCAGTCCCTGCATTCCAATTGCCACAGCACCTATAGCAATGTACCGGGAATCCGACGATTTTGCCCACTTAAATACTGCCCAGAGGAGCAGAGGCAGCCAGGCCCAGCAGATGATCTTGCTGCCGTGACCTGCATAAAAGAGGGTATTGGCCCAGGCTCCGGAGGCGTAGGCAAAGGCACCTGTCAAAGATCCCCATCTGGATACACCTGTTGATTTCAGGAAGAGCCAGGCAAAGAAGCCCGCAAGAACCAGGTGTATTGGGAAGAGAAAGCGAATTGTTATCTCCGAACCGAAAAGAACCATGGGAAGACCACGGAGAGGATAGAAAACAGGTGAGCTGAAGGATTCGTAGAAAGGAACACCGCAAAAAATGTATGGATTCCACAGAGGGAGTTCGCCCAGAGAAAGGCGACTTTCCGTGTATGAGAAAAATGGATAGCCCTGGCTGACAGTATCGCTCATGTCTCCGCCGGGCAGACGGGAAGAGGAGAATATGGTCCAGTATGTAAGAACTGCAAGAAGAATCAGTGCAACAGCCAGAACGGTTTTTTCACTTTTTAAGATCATTTATTCCTCCTGATAGAAATCGAATTTTTCCGGTATTCAGCAGAGCCAGCAGTAATTCCACCAGAGCCATGAAAAGCCTCTGTCCGGCAATTACCACAGCGGCAGGCGCAATCAGCCCGGGTGCTGCGACTGCTGCTGCCGTTGCTTCTCTTATCCCGATGCCACCGGGAACGAAGAACACAATATAGCCAGCCAGCCATGAAAGTGGCGCGGCAGCAAGTGAATGAGAAAA
>JAUVJW010000025.1 GCA_030596465.1 Candidatus Fermentibacteraceae bacterium
CCATAGGAAGAGTTTTGTGGGGAAAGAAGAGGTTCTCCGTGATGTAGTCCTTACCCCGCTGCGGATCATCAAAGTTGTTGCATGACCAGTTGGACACATAGCCATCTTCGAATTCAAGACGGATGTTCTCGTACTTGAGCCCCCTGAGGAAAGACTCTTCCACATGCAGCAAACCATTTGTACCCTTGAGTACCGGAGATGTAAAAACTTCCCCAAGAGGAATGTTAACGGAGGCAAGACAATTCTCGAAGATAGTCTGTTTTTCAGGATCTGTTATCGGACACAATGCAACTTTAAGATCGGTCTCGTTGCTGCCTTTGCCAAGAACATGAGCGTACTCAGCACCGTCCATCGCGTCAATTATGGCCTGCTGAACCGGTCTGTATGTTTTGTTTGAAAGGGTATTGAGCCTTACCGTGTCCTTGAATATCTCCTCAAAATCACCCTGTATTTCCGGTGAGGGAAAGGCAACTATCTCAAAGCTGGTCTCGTCTCCCGGCATGTACTCATTAATAGCCGCCCGCAATCCCTGCATCTGTTTGTTGTACAGGCCTGAAGTCTTCTCATCAGCTTTGCAGGCCTCCGGTTTCAAAACCGGGCTGAATGGCGGTTCACCAAAAACCTCAAGATACGCAACGCCGGATAATTTGCCGACAACATCAGCCATCCCTTCAAAAGCCTCTTTAGCCACAACAAGTCTTTTCTCAACAGTTTCTTCACTGATACTGAGTGCGTAATCAAAACGATGGTCGTATGCCGCCTGTCTGTTGAGCTTTGTACCCTGAACAAGCCTGACAAACATCTTCAGACCATACTTCCAAAATCCCTCAATATGACCTGGAACGATTCTTTCATAACCGGCGGACATTCCCAGCGCGAGCGAATTCTTGATGGTATAATCCATACCGGACTCTTTAAAGCCCTCAATGTATGCCTCAACCATAGTATCTACAATAAGTTCGATCTCTTCTTCGGGAAGAGAGTTAATGAAGGATGCGGTTTTGAAGTTATTCTCAGTTATTCTTACACCATATCTGTAGAGGTAACTGAGATCATCAGGTGTTGCTGCAATGGCAATATCTGTATAGAAACTGCTTGCCGGATCGTAAGCCTGGCGGTACATGCTCTCTGCCAGATCCAAACGAATCTCGGACCACCTTTCTTTCATCAGCGCGGTAAAACCGTCCTGACCCGCGAATCGCGCTTCCAGCCAGTGATCGGTCATCTGCTCGATTACCAGAGACTTCCCTTTAAAGGCATTACTGAAAAGATGAAGGACTTTGTAATTGAAAACAGAAACGAATTTTCCAAGTTCTTCCCCAAAAATTTCTACGGCTCTTGCGGGATTTGCCAGCCCCTTTTCATAGGCAGACTCAAGAAGGGGCGCATGTGCTTCCTGATTGAGTTCTTTCACTCTTTCAGGGTTTGCGTTACCCTTCAACTCATTCAAAATTGTAAAGCTGAAAAGAAGCCTCTCTCCCGTTTCCCGAAGAAATACATCGAAGGGATCACTGGCTCTCAGTTCGGCAAGAGCATTTCTTATTTCAGTCTCTCTATACATCGGAATTATCCTCCAATTCCATTCCCCGGATAACCCGGGCATACTCTGGATTGTTTTCCAGCAGCTCGCTGTGAATTCCAGTATCTGAAAGTTTTCCGTTACTGATAAAAAGAACCTTTTCGCTCTGTCTTACCGTTGCTTCCCTGTGCGTTACCACAAGAGTCAAAGGAAGCATATCGCCGGATCTGAGATTTTCCCAGAAAGCATCTTCTTTCTGTGCGTCCAGGGCGGCGGTACAGTCATCAAGAAGAAGCAGAGACGGATTGCCTGCGAGAGCACGGGCAATGGCAATTCTCTGCCGCTGACCTCCACTGGCACCGACACCCCTCTGACCAAGGATCTTGTTCTCTCCAAGTTCATCCTCTCCGATACCGGCAACCTTCAGAGCATTTTCGATATCGGCGTCTGAAACAAAGTCCCTGCCAAATCTGACATTCTCTTCAACAGATTCACCAAGAAGCACCGAGTCCTGTGGAACATAACCCATAACAGATGAAAGGTTCACACTCTCCAGCTCTTTTCCGTTAACGGTAATTCTACCGTTGTCCGCAGGAAGCAGACCGGCAAGCATCTTCAGAAGCGTAGTTTTTCCGGAACCTACCTCACCAACCACGGCAACGACCGAGGGTGCCTTGAAGTGGAAGTTCAAGTCTTTCAGCCCGCCTCTGCCGTCATAGCTGAAGGAAGCGTTCACTGCCTGGATCTCGTTAACCCTTTCCAGCGGTTCAGAATTTGTGTTCCGTTTTTCCGTCTCCGGGAAGTCCATAACTTCCATTTCTCTATCTATTGATACAAAAGTCTGACGGGAAGCAACAAAGAGGTTCGGGATATCCATCATAGGAGCAAGAAGCATATCCAGGTAGACATAAAAAGCATAGAAATCACCTATTCCAATCTTGTCATCAATCACCATAAGACCACCAACAAGCATAACAGTAACCTTCCCCACCTGGCCTATGATGCTGTACAGTCCGTGTATGATCATCTCCAGCTTCATCAGCGAGAAATCAATATCAAATCTCTCATCAAGAAGACGATGAAGCCTTGCAGCAAGTGGCTTTTCTGCACGGTATGCCTTAACAATAGCTACACCGTCAAAGGTACTGTCAAGCAGATCGTTGGTGTGGCTGGTGGCTTTTCTGCTGGCAGTTACTTTCTTGCCAAGTCTGTGTTCAACGGTATAAAAGATGAACAGCATTACCGGCAGCGGTGCCATGGCGATAAGGGTCAGCTTCCAGCTCATAAAGAACATCACAGCCATACAGAACACCAGTCTTGAGGTCGATTCAAGAGCCCTGAAAAAGGCACTGCAACTGAACCAGGCAATCCTGGGGTAATCTGTTATGTCGTCGGTAAGACGGGTGGTAAGATCTCCCGGGCGAAACTTGTTGAAGAACCGCCAGTCCTTCCGCATGATCGCTCCGAAAACATCATCACGAACCAGAATTCCTATTGTGCTGTTGATTATTGCTCTTGCACCGGGATACAGCCCTGCCACAAATCTTGCAATTGCAAGCCCTGCAAGAACCCATATTATCTTATTGAATCCTGCCGAATCCGGAGTTCCCAGAATGGTGTGTACATGGTCCAGCAGATATCTGAATACCAGAGGAAAACCAAGTGCAACCACGCTTGAAAGCAGAGTAAAGAGAACAAGGAACACCATATACTTTCGCACAGGTTTCCAGTAGTTAAATATCCATTTCAGATATTTCGACCATTTTCTGATGCCTTTACTGAGCAATTGAATCACCTCCGAACTGAAGATTGTGAAGTCTTGCGTATATGCCGTTCTTCACAAGCAGTTCGCTGTGAGTTCCCTGCTCTGCTACAACACCGTGACGAATAACAATTATCTGCGAAGCATGAACAATTGTGGCAAGCCTGTGAGCAACCACAAGGGCCGTTCTGCCATGCATAGCAAGGTCTGTAGCCCTCTGAATTCTCTGCTCAGTGCCGGGATCAACACTTGACGTAGCCTCATCAAGAACAAGAATTTCAGGTTGCCGAAGCATGGCTCTTGCAATGTTTATCAATTGCCTCTGACCCATTGAAAGGTTGGCCCCACCCTCGCTTATTTTTCCGTCCAGGCCGCCAGGAATCCGTTCCAGAAGTTCTCCGGCTTCTATGATCTGTAAAGCCTTTTCCTGCCTTTCTCTGGAAACTGAATGGTCAAAAACAGTGAGGTTGCCGGAAAGAGTTCCACTGAACAGGTTGACCTCCTGCAACACCAGACCCAGACCACTTCGCCATGCATCAAGTGTAAGGTCATAGATGTTAACACCATCGATGGAAATTCTGCCCTTTTCAATGTGATAAAATCTCATGAGCAGTGAAACGATGGTGCTTTTCCCGCCGCCGCTGTCACCAACCAGAGCAACGGTCTCCCCTCTTGTGAGAGTAAAACTGACTCCTTTCAAAGCCCACTCACTTTCCTCTGAATAGCGAAACCACACATCCTCAAACTCTATCCTGTTCCATGGATCCGGAAAACCGGAATTCTTCAAACTTCCATCAGGGGTCTGGGTGGAAGTGTCCAGTATTTCCATGAGTCTTTCACCGGACGCAAGTGCCCGCTGTATCTGGTTCAATGTTTCAGAGAACATCACAAGGGGACCAAACAGTCTTCTGGTGTATTCAACAAACATCACAACAGTACCCACTGTCACAACACCGCTTATAACACCAGGTCTGCCTGACACCAGTATCACCCCGATTGCAGCTATCTCAAGAGAGCCAAGAAAACTCCAGAATGTGTATTCCCACAAAAAGGCTTTAACTTCCTTTCTGAAGTAGTTCTTACCCTGTTTGTGCATTTTCCTCAGGGCATATCCAGTAGTTCCAAACACCTGGAGTACCGGTACTGCCCGAACATATTCTGAAGCAACAGCCGCGATTGATGCGTAAGACTTTCGCACTTCCATCCACATACCACGCATTCTTCGCAGAACAAACATTGAAAGCAGTCCAACAGGAATGGTCATGACCAGTACACGCACAGCTATGTAGCTGTTCGCCTTGAACATGATCAAAAGAGTACCAACCACCATTGCTGCATTTCGAAGAAGAGCCATGCTTGTTTCACTGAAGAGCATCCTAACCCTCTCCGTATCGCTTTCAACACGAGCCATGAGCTTTCCAGACGGATTCGCATGGAAAAAGCCCATGGAAAGAGTCATCACATGATCGAACAGCTTCCGCTTCAGAGAACGAACAATGGAAAGACCAATACGGGTTGCCACAATTACCTGCGCATAGGAAATAATCATGGTAACAAGAAAAATGAGAGCGAAAAGACCGGACAGCTTTACAATGTCTGATGCGCTTCCTGCGGGAATGGCATCATCTATCACTGCACGAAGCACCAGGGGCCCTGCAAGCTCCCCTGCTATTGCAAAGAATAGAAGAAAGAGCGCCAGACCGAATGCTTTCCAGTGTGGTTTTAGATAGGGTAGAAACCTCAAAAGCAGCTTTACCGAGCTTACTTTGTGGTTTTTACTCTTTGAATCATCGTCATAAAAGTTGTTTATCAATTTGGAACTCCGTTCAAAACATTGAATCACGGCACCAGGTGCCAATAAAAAAGAAGGTTGATGCAAACTGGAAAGGGTGAAAGCCCTTTTAGATTACTGAGTGCCTCATGATCATTAAAAACCTCCTTGTTGAACGGGGTGCGAGAACATGAATGATAATTCAAAACTTCCATTTGTCAATCAGGCGGAAGAAGCAAGGGAACAAACAGTATCATTCTCAGGTATATTCAAGAGGAAACTGGAGGGAAGCAGTTTATGAAAAGTATGAAAAACTGTTCGAGTATTACATTGGCCGGTTCCATTCTTCTCATAGCTCCTGCTGTGAACGCAGATATTGCCGATGTTCAGTCAGCTATTGAATCAAAAGACTGGGAAACGCTAAAAGACATCTGGAGAATGGTCGATCGGATAAACCCGACAGATGGATTCTCCAGTTTTCCTCTGGCTGCAGAAAGGGGAGACTCTCTCAGATCGGTTGTTGAAACACTGCTGCTGGAAGCTGAAATTGAAGATCCAAGCCTCCGATCAGCAATACACCTTATTAAAAGAATCACTACAACAAGGGTCTTCCGCCTGAGCAGGATAAACCCGTCAATGTTATCAAGAATGATGCCCCCGTGGACAGAAACTGTTCAAGACAACCTGCTCTACAACTTTGAGGAGAGAATCACAACACTGACAAGTCTTGTGGAATCAGGTGAGATAACAACGGTTGAATTCATCGCTGCAAGAGATACCCTTATGGAAAGAGCAGAAACCTGGGCTGTACTTGAGATGCTGCAAGAGGTTCGAACGTATCGGAATTATGATTACCACAGCTGGCAACCTGATATCCTGAATGCAGATCTGATCCTGGAGCGACTTGACCTATCCTACAGAGCAGCACTGGACACGCTGAACAAATCCGGGCTCTATGGAGAAACAGAATTTTTCCACCTTGTAGTTCAGCAACACAGACAGTTCATGGAAAGGTACGATAAATTTGTAGAGGCAAAATCAGTTTTCAGGATCCTTCTTATGGATCTAATTGACCCTGAAACAATGCAGTAGAGAAAGAGAATACATGAATAGGCAGATTGCAATTGGAGGCTCGCTTCTACTGACAGTTCCTGCTGTAAATGCCAGTGGCACTCACATTCAGGAAGCTGAAATTCAGTCAGTTATTGAATCAGAAGACTGGGAAACAATTAAAACCATTTGGAGAATGGCTGACAGAGCGAAACCACCGGGTAACATGTTCGGTGACTCATATCAGTTGGCAATGGAAAAAGGAGACTCGCTTCGAGCGGTTGTTGATTCTCTCTTTTTAGAAACTGAATTTGACAACCCGGAGCTTCGCCAGGCAGTTTACTTGATACAGAGAATCACTTCCATGCGAATTATGCGACTGAGCAGGATAAATCCCTCTATGCTCATGAGAATGATGCCTCCGTGGACGGAAACCGTTCAGGATAATCTGCTCTTTAATTTTGAGCAGCGAATCACAACACTCTCAGATCTTGTGGAATCAGGAGAAATAACCGCAGTAGAGTTCGCCGCCGCAAGAGATACCCTTATGGAAAGAGCAGAAACCTGGGCTATGCTTGAGATACTGCAGGAGGTTCGTACATACAGGAACTATGACTTTGATGGCTGGCAGCCGGAGATAGTTGACGCAGATCTGGTTCTGGAACGGCTTGACATGTCCTACAGAGCAGCACTGGACACCCTGAGCAAAGCCAAACTCTCTGTAAACGCTGAATCCTTTCAGGTTGTTGTTGACCAACACAGGCAGTTCACGGAAAGGTACGATGAATTTGTAGAGGCAAAACCAGTTTTCAGGATACTTCTTATGGATCTAATTGACCCTGAAACCATGCAGTAGAGAAAGAGAATATATGAATAAGCAGATTGCAATTGGAGGCTCGCTTCTACTGACAGTTCCTTCGGTAAATGCCAGTGGCACTCACATTCAGGAAGCTGAAATTCAGTCAGTTATTGAATCACAGGACTGGTCAACCCTGAAAGAGATCTGGCGAATTACAGACCGCATAAATCCCTCAGAGACACATCATGAATTCCCCATGGCAACTGAAAAGGGAGACTCGCTAAGTTCTATTGTTCGTTCTCTGTTCATGGTAACAGACTTTGCTTCTCCGGAAACTGAAACAGCCGTTTCCATGATACAGAGAATCACTGATACCCGGGTTTTGCGCGCCAGCAGAATCAACATGACCATGCTTACCCGAATGATCCCCCCATGGACACTGCTAGTGCGCGAAAGCCAGCTTTTCAATTTCGAAGAACGAATAACAACGCTTACCAGTCTGGTTGAGGCAGGAGAAATAACTCCGCGTGAATTCATTGCTTCAAGAGACTCTCTTCTGGACCGGGCTGAAACCCTGGCAGTTCTTGAGATACTGGAAGAGGTTCAACTGCAGGCCGATTACGGCTTCTATAATGATCCGGTTGACAGGATGGATACTGATGTGATCCTTGCCAGGCTTGACCTTTCCTACAGGGCTGCGCTGGATACTCTTAACCGAGAAAAACCCAGTGAACACATCGAGCACTATCAAACTGCAGTTCAGCAACACGAAGAGTTTCTGGTAAGGTATGAAGAGTTTGAAAAGGCAAAACCCGTTCTTCGAATCCTTCTTACCGATCTCATGGAGGCAAACATCTGAACTCCAAGTGGTTTGCTTTTGAAATAACAGAAAAATGCAATCTGAGCTGCATGTTCTGCTACAATGTGTGGCTTGAAAATGGCAGGAAGGAGAGATCGGAACTCTCCCTGAATGAAATTGAGAAGATACTTCATAACATCTCGAAAGCTTCCGGGGCCATGGGGGTAACTTTTACAGGAGGAGAACCCCTGCTCAGGAGTGATCTTCATGGAATGGTCCGGATGTGTAGAAAGTTCGGCATGAAGGCTGCTCTTGCTACTAACGGTTCTCTTCTCACTGAAAAGTTAATAAACAATCTGATAGAAAGCGGCATTCAGCACTTTGATATAGGGTTCACCGAACCGGCCACGGAAACCCGGCTTGCTCTTGCCGCAGCAGCAAAATCCGGATGTACGGTAACCGCTTCCATCTGCATTCACAGAAATAATTACGAAAGAACAGGAATTCTCTGTGAATTAGCAGCAGTTCTTGGCGCAGATGCAGTTGCTCTGAACCGATTCATACCCACCGGACGAGGAAAACAGCATTCACAAGATCTGCAGTTGAGTAACGAAGATCTTCTAACTGCATTGAAACATGCAGGCAGAGCTGCGGCAACAGCAGGCATATACATTTACACAGGCATCCCGGTTGAACCCTGTATTGCGTCCAGCACAGAATTCCCGGGCATTGTTTTCTCTACCTGCCAGTGCGGTGAATCAAAGTGGGCAATTGACCCCAATGGCAATCTTCGCACCTGTGAACAGAACAGAGAAATTCTTGGAAACCTGCTGGAAAACACCTTCACCGAAATTGTTAATCGTAACGCCGGAGTGATAAAGGAATTCAGAGAATGGAGACGATCAGAGAACTGTTTCCCCTGCACTCTGCCCGGAGATTGCAGAGGAGGATGCAGATTTGCAAATAGTACTAAAACCAGTGCACATGCTCTTTGAGAAAAGTCCAGAACCGATCCAGAAAAATGCAGGCGAACAATCCGACTGAGACAGCTCCGCCAACGACCCGGCAAATACCTTTTCCGTCCCCCTGCCAGTACTGAGCCCTGCAAGAGTTCCCAGTGCCGCTCCTGAAACGAAATGAGCGATCTTAAGAAAAGGTTCTTTCACATTTTCTCAAATTCATTGAAAATCAAATGTTTTTTACACACCTGAATCCTCTGTCCCACCTGTGCGTTTCGGCAGGAAGCCCCGACCTGCCTGTTATACGCATGAACACAGGGTTAGGGGTTTCCCAGCTTCCTCCGCGAATTACCTTGTTATTGTAGTTGGGATCTTCATCACTCCACGGTCCGAACTGGCGATATGAATCCTCAGCTTCAGGTGCTGCCGGATACGGACGGTGATCGTCTTCCATCCATTCGGAAACATTTCCAAGCATATCGTACAACCCGTAACCGTTGGGCGGATAACTTGCAACCGGCGTAGTCCCCAAATTGCGCAGCCCCGTCATCCTGCCAAGACCGGCAAGGAATGATTCTCCCCAATAGCGGTAATTAGCCAGTTCCGGATCAGGTTCATTGCCCCATGTAAACCAGCGATAATCTGTGCCTCCTCTGGCGGCATATTCCCACTCAGCTTCGGCAGGCAGTCGTTTCCCTGCCCAGGCCGCATATGCAGCAGCATCTGCCCAGGTGACACTTACAACAGGATATTCTTCCAGACCCTCTCCTGTATGTTTTTCCCATTCCCCCTGAGAATTGTAGTCAGTTGCATCCACAAATTCGCGATATTCTGAGTTGGTTACCTCGCGGATATCAATAAAAAAGCTGTCCAGTGTAACTGTATGCATCGGGATTTCATCTCCGAACCACCACCGCGAATGTGTCATGCTCATGTGGGGAACATCCCTGCCCATTTCGGCAAGCTCTTCCAGCTCTGCTTCTTCAATGCCCATCTGAAATGAAGTGCCGGGAATCAGCACCATGCCTTCAGGTGCTTCCTGAGCAAGTATGGTTGTGCTCAGAACAAGCAGGCCTATGACAATAATTGATTTCAACATCATGTCTCCTTTCATATGAGCGCCTTCCTGCCAGTCAATGCAGTAAATCAGCGCGGCACTTCAGTCTGAGCAAATTGTAGCTGTGTCCCGGACTGGAGTCAAGGCTTCTTTTCAGGTCTGTTTTAGAATATTAAAAAGAAGGATAAACAAATTGAGGTTGATTACGCCGACTGTTTCACAACTGGAATTCATTATAGAGATGTGGGCAGCGTTGTACTGCTCAGCGAAGACGAAGCTCTCCGCTGGTACAAAAGAATGGTCGACCCCGGATCTCAAACGAATTATTACTGCCTGATTGCTGATGATCATGAAACACCAGTTGGTGAAGTAAGCTTTCACCGGCTTAACCGTGAAACCATGACTGCGAAACTGAATGTAAAAATTCTTCACAGGTACAGAGGGAACGGTTACGGAAGCAGAGCAGTTATGATGATGCTGGATTATTTCTTCGGTGAATTTGGCGGAAGGACTATGAGGCTCAGTCCGTCAATGTGGTGTATGAACACCAACGCATTCAGGCATCATTTCTTCAATTTCGTTTAGCAGATCTGTTTCCGCATGCTGTTATCAAACAATCATTGACCCGGAGTTTCAAGGCTGCTATTCTCGTCTGATAGATAACGCGATAATAAATTCCCGGAACTTCTTCAGGTTTTCAAGGAGGCCGCAAAATGCGACTTGTTCTCAGCGGGGATCTTCATCTGGGGCGATCTTCTTCCAGAATTCCGGATACCGTACGGCCTGAGGAAGTTCGCTCGGTTACATCCTGGATGAGGATTGTCGACTTCGCCATTGAGAAAAAAGCAGATATTGTTTGTCTCAGCGGAGACATTGCAGATCAGAGCAACAAATTCTGGGAATCTATTGGACCTCTTGAACGAGGTATCCAGCGTCTGGCCGAAAATGGTATCCGCACTGTGGCGGTGGCCGGTAACCACGATTTCGATGTGCTGCCGCGGCTGGCGGATCAACTCCCTTCAGAGCACTTCACCCTGCTGGGCCGTAATGGGAAATGGGAGCGCATAACCATCAAGTGTAACGGTGAAGAGGCTCTGCATATAGACGGCTGGTCATTCCCGTCCGGAGAAGTTGCTGCAAGCCCTTTGAATACATACAAACTTGACAGAGATCCACAGATTCCGATCCTGGGAATGGTTCATGGAGATCTTGACGCTGCAACCTCGCCCTACGCACCGCTGCAACTGATACAACTTCAATCGTTAGCTCCTTCCGGCTGGCTGCTGGGTCATATCCACGCCCCCCGTTTTATAGAAGGATCGCCATGGGTACTTTACCCCGGCTCGCCACAGGCTCTTGATCCAGGAGAAACCGGGCCCCACGGGCCGTGGATTGTTGATATCGAAAACGGCAGAATGGGTTTGCCTGTGCAGTTCCCGATGTCCAGCGTATGGTATGAGCGGTGTACCATTGATCTCAGTGATGTCTCTGACGAGACCGGGCTTGAAGCCGCCATTCTCGACCGGATTCGGGCCGAAGCTGACGGCATTACATGCATGGCTGGCCCATTTCTGCTGTACACCAGCCTGCGTGTAAAACTTACAGGGCACACAGCAGCATCACACTGTGTAAATAAAATTGCCGGTTATCTGGAAAAGGACTTTGAGTTAACCTCCGACAGAGGCTCTACAATGATCGAAAAAGTAGAGAATCAAACTATTCCCGCCATTGATCTGGTGGAATACGCTAAAAGCAGCTCTGCCGCCGGCGCGGTTGCCGGGTTGCTGCTGGAACTGGAAAAGGATGAGGTTTCTGAACCTGTGGAAAAACTGATTCGCAAAACTATCGAAAAGCTCAGAAGCGCGGAGAAGCCCGGCAGTTACGGTCTGTTGAAAATGCGGGAAACAGATAATGAACTGGCCCGTGAATACCTTCGGACAAACAGCAGAGCTCTGCTGACAGAACTGGCAGGACAGATTGATGGATGACAGAGCTGTGCACTTCAGAAATATTGCAATACACCGGGCAATGGGAATTCATCAGGGTGACGGTTTTGAGCTCTCTTCAATTTCCTGCGGCGTTAACCTTGTTTACGGGCCAAACGGCTCCGGTAAAAGCACGACCGCTCTCGTAATACAGGAACTGCTGTGGCCTGGAAAGACCGGACTTGAAAGGCCTGCAGTTGACGGCAGATTAGAAGATGGTGAAACCATCTGGTCAATCCGGATAGATGCCGGTCATACCGAAACAGAAAATGCACACAACTCTGGAACAACTCCTGATCTGGGATCCGCTGAAAATCGCACACGCTACCTGCTGGC
>JAUVJW010000169.1 GCA_030596465.1 Candidatus Fermentibacteraceae bacterium
TGGGGTGTTCCTGATGTTCCGCCGGTACCCTCATTTTTCTATGAAACAAGTAATGGTGTAGTAGATTTTTCCTGGAGCGATGAAGCAGAGATCTATGAGCCCTTTGGAGGCTATCACCTTTACAGATCGGTTTTCAATACCACAGACTGGGAACTGATTGCGGAGCTTGGAAGCGGAACTTATGATTTCACAGACAGCACCGTTACATCTGGTTTTCCGTACTTCTATTCTCTGTGTGTTTACGATGCTGAAACTTCCGTAGAGAGTAGACAGATCAATTACAAGAAGGCTCTTGACGGAACACCGATTCCTGTAATTCCGGGCTGGGCTGTGGATCAGAACTGGACTGAAAATGTAAGAGTTGTTCCCAATCCCTACAGAGGTTCCGCTGAATGGGAATCGCCTTATGCGAACAAAATTGCCTTTGTTAACCTTCCTCCCATGTGCGATATTCAGATATATACACTCAGCGGAGACCATGTGAGGAAGCTGGAGCACAGAAGTTACGGCGGTGATGTTGGTGAAGAATACTGGGATCTGACAAATTCTGATGGCAGGCTTGTCTGCACAGGTCTTTATGTTTACTGTGTACAGACCTCAGACGATCATGCGATCAGCAAGTTTGCCGTAATCCGATGAGAGTCTTCGATCATGAATAAAGGAGAACTGAAATGAGAAGAAGAATAATCGTCTTGTTGATTTCTCTGTTTCTTCTGACTGTTCTTCAGTCCGGTTGCATCGACAGCCCCGCCACCACTGAGCCGCCAAAGGAATTTGTATCTGAATTCCAGTTGATCTGGGATCTTTTCGACGGACAGTATGTGGGGTTTGCTGTGAAGGATGTCAACTGGAATTCAATTTACAGCCAGTACCATTCTCAGGCGGAGAATGTTTCCTCCCGGGAGGAAATGACAGAACTGACCATCGTCATGCTCTCTGAACTCACTGATTATCACATAAGGCTTCTGGATCCATCCTGGAACAGCATTGAAACTTACTCACCGGATATCTATGAGAATTATGATATGGATGTTCTTATGTCATACCTCGAGCCATGGGGTTTCCAGTGGATGCAGGAAGATATCTGGGGGTATTGCCTGGCAGGAGAAGATTCCATACCCTATTTCGTGATTACATCATGGAGCAGTGATTTCAACTCAAGTCTTTTCGGTAATGTTCTTCAACCGTTTCTGGACCGCCCCGGCCTGATACTGGATATCAGAATGAACCCCGGTGGTATGGAAGGCCCTGTTAACAACACAGTAAGAATGTTCGTGGATCAACTGAGAACAGGTTATTTATGGCAGCAGAGAATCTCGTGTGATACCCATGAGCTTTCTGAACCGGAGGAATACATGCTTCACCCACGGGGATGGTTCTTCGATAATCCCATTGTCTTACTCACCGGAGAGATGAATGCCGGTGCCAGTGAAGTCTTTGTCTGTGAGATGGCGGAATTGCCCCATGTAACCCTTATGGGTGACTCAACAGCTGGTGCTGCTGACTGGCCGGTAACCTACTGGGAATTGCCTGACGACTGGTATGTGACATGCCCATCACGAACTGTTCTGCGTCCGGATTCATCAATTATCGAAGGTTTCGGCATTGCTCCGGATGTTATTGTTGAAGCAACCGAAGCTGATTTTGCTTCAGGTGTTGATCCAATTCTGGAAGCGGCCTTTGAGCATCTTGGAGCACGGTCGCCTGAATAACATTTTCAGAGACATGATTATCTGGAAGCCTTCTTTTTACTGCAAAATGCTACCTGTCTTTTACAGGAGGCGTGAAAATCGAGTTATCGCTTGCACAATCCGACCACGCTGTATAATGGCAAGAACTCCAGTTTCTGTTCCGGAAGACTCTTGTAGTTGCCATCATATAAGACCAGACCAGAAGGGCAGTTTCCGTATTTTCGCAGCAGCATTTGCATGCTTTTCAAGCTTCCTCCTGCTCCAGACTTAACTTCAACTGGAAACAATACTTTCCAGCCTGATAATCTGATTGACAGAGATTTGTCCACTGCCTGGTCGGAGGGCGTCCCGGGCTACAGTGGAGAATGGATTGAACTTCATCTGGATCAACCGATGTATGTTGGATTTGTAGGAATTGTTTCCGGCTATACAAAAAGTAGCTCTACATACTCTGAAAATGGAAGACCCGGGACGGTTACAGTGGAGATGTATGAGGAGGATGGTGTTTTTACTGAAACAGTTGTTCTGGAAGATATTCCCTGGAAAGAAATTGAAAATGGAACACTTTTTACTCTGGTCCAGACTCTTTACGAAAGTGGAATGGGTATTGAAACAGACAGGGTTCGCCTGCGCTTCGATGATGTGTATCCCGGAGATACTTATGAAGACCTTTGTGTCTCTGAGCTTTTCGTTGCCGGATGGCGCTGGGAGTAACAGTGCTGTCTGCCGTTTTTATCTTTCTGCTTTCGTCCCATTACATCGGTTCCCGGCAGTGGGCTTCTGAATTCTCATTCGTTGCACCATGCTCAATTCATGTGGTAAGTCCCTGTGGAGAAGATGTCCGCTGGCAGATACTGATCCCGGTCAGAGATCACTATGATAACATGCTTCCCGGTACGGGGCCTGTTGGTCTCGGGGTTGATACATTGCTCTACACGGTTTCTTCCATTTTTGACAACCAGGATGAGATATTGCTGATTTCCGGAGAGAACGGAGTGCCGGAACTGGGTACTTTCTATCTCGCATCAGGGATGCAAAACCTGGATACACTGCATTTAGTCGATCCACCGCACTCTTCTCTTCCCGATGTTATTCAGATATCTCTGCGTCCTGATGATACATACATAGGATTTCTTTACGAACTGATAAATACACCATTCTTAATGGCTCCCAGACGAACTCCTGACGGCAGTCAGCAATCAGATAGCCGATTGGGTACAGATTGTGCCGGACTGGCTGTTTACGGCAGACGACGGCAGGGATTTGACTGTCTGTATCTTGGCCCTCAAGGTATTACAGAGTATCTCATTCCAGTGGGTGATGGAAGTTATTTACCTGACTCTGATGCTGAAACAGGCATCTTCAGGAACGAATACGGCTGCGCTGTTTCAGTGGGGAATGACGGTCTTCACCCGGGAGATATTCTTCACTTTGGAGCCCAGGTGTCTGTATTTCTTGAAGACAGAGAGGTTTATGGTGTTCTGGATTCGCAGGATCTGGTGATACAGAGCTGGTTTTCAGGACCGCATGTGTGCACAATAAGAAATAATGGTTTTTTCGGCTTACCTGTCAGGCTCTACCGCTGGTCTCAGTAGCCTACTGAATCTCCCAGGCGTTCTAACCATCCATCTGCTGCGATGCTGGTAAAAATGTGTTTCGCCTTTGCGTAGCATTTATTCGATCCTGTTTTGTTACCTGATTTCTTGTGCATTTGTCCTTTATAATAAAGTGTGATTGCCAGATCACAATTATCGTCAAGTTTTTTGAAAATAGCCGCGGCTTTTTCAAAAGAATTGGAGGATTTTCGCCACTCAAGGCTTTCCGCATAAAGTCTCCCGGCCAGTTGATGAGCCTGTGCTTTGATGTTTTTACTGACGGACTCCTCTGAAGACAGGAGAATGTCTGATACTTTCTCCTGTAGTCCCTCAAGTTTGTTCTCTTCAAAATTCAGTGACAGGATGCTGATATCAATTCCAGGCATATGGCTTGTCGCATCAATTTCAACGGCTATTTCGCGGGATTGCTCATAACACTCTCTGGCGGATTCAAGGTGTTTCATCATGGACAGTGTATCACCTTTACCCATCAGGCATTCCATTACCCCCCTGCGATCACCTGTTTTCTGCCTGATAACTAGAGAATCACCAATGGATTTGAGAGATTCTTTGTATTTGCCGAGAATCCTGTTTATGTCGCCCACGTTGGCCAGAATAGTGGATTCAATTCTGCGGTCACCGGTCTCTCTTGTGATTACAAGTGAGCGGTTTAAAAACTCCAGAGATTTACTGTATTCTCCGAAGAACTCGTAAGCTTTACCGATGTTGTTAAGATTCATTGCTACGGAATGCCTATTTCCTATTTTTTCGGAGATTTTTAGTGATCGCATAAAGTACTCAAGTGCCTTTCTGTACTCACAGAATCCCCAGTGTATAAGACCACAGTTGTTAAGGCTTGCGGCATTCGTTTTTATGTCTCCAATTCTTTCCGATATTTCCAGCGAGCGTTTGAAATAACTCATGGCTTTATTGTATTCTCCAAGATTCCAGCAGACAGCACCCCTGTTGTTAAGGGTCGCGGGACTTGCTGGTTCCTTTCCCATGTCCTCAAGTATTTTCAAAGAGCGCTTATAGTAATTCACTGCTTCGTGATATTTACCCAGGTGCCAATAACTTAGGCCGCAACTGTCCAGAGCATCCGCTGTCTTTTCCTTATTTTCTATTTCTCTTGATATTTTTTCAGCTTCTTTAGCTTTTTCCAGGGCTTTTTCATATTCAGCGGTGTCAAGGTATGGCTTGCAGATGTGAAGAAGAGCGTCAACTTCAAGTTCTCTGTCTGAAATGTAAGTTGATTGCTGTATTACTTCCTGAAGTTCATGAATCGCCTTTTCACTTTGTCCAAGAACATTAAGCGCTACTGCTCTGTTCATCAGACATTTGATAATTACCTTGTTCCACCCTGTATTATTTTCTCTAAAGCATTTGATAGCTCTGTTATAGTACTCTACTGCTTCACTGTAAGCATACGATTCCTTTGCCTTGTCACCGGCTGAAATACTGTATTCTATCGCTTTCTCCGTATCCCCGCCGAGATAAAAGTGCAGGGATAGATCTTCTACAACCTGTTCTGTTTTTCCTTTGTGGGAATCAAGTTGTTTTTCAGCAACCGTCAGATGAAATCTCCGGCGCTTTGCCTTGTTAATTCCATTGTAGACAA
>JAUVJW010000151.1 GCA_030596465.1 Candidatus Fermentibacteraceae bacterium
ACTGCCTGATAACCTGATGGTATAACAATTAGTCCTATGAGAGAAACAGCAGACTTCAGTACATCGGGACCGGCAACAGCTGTTGATGTGAACATCTGCCCATCAATGGAAACAGAGAACATCGCACGGTTCTCAAACAGAGTAATTATGATTTCTTCCACATGATCAGCAGCATGGATTCCCTCCATGATTCCTTCCGGATCCACCGCGCCTCCCATGAAACCCTCAGATGCTACTCCATTACCAAAGTAATCGCCTGCGGAAATACCATCAAGAATATCTTCAGGGTGAGTGTTCACTGATACATAGAACACATCATCGGCAATGAAGTACCAGAAACTTTCTCCGCTTTCTCTAATTTCATAGACAGTTACATCATCGATTTCATCGCGATCCGCCTCTGCAAAAGCGGAGACCATGTCAAGGGAAGACATAAATTTCTCAGAGTCTCTCAGAGATATCGCCATAATACCCTCTGCGCTCTCAAACTCATTGTACTCGTCAAGCTCAAGCTCCTGAAGTGTTACGCAGAAATCACCCTCAAATACCGCAATAAACTCCTCAAGGGATTCAAACCCTATGAGAGGAAGAGCTGTTTCAACATCTTCAAGGTTAGTGGCTACCTCGCCATCCAGCAGATCCTCATACTCTTCTGCCAGCCAGTCCATGTCCAGAGTATATCTAACGGCAGCCATGGTGTTCTCCGGGAATTTTATGTTATCGCTTTGAAGCCCTTCACCGGCCAGTCCTGTGTAGAGTTCAACTTCATCGTTATCTGTAATTACAGTAACTTTCAGAACGCTCTCATTGCTGTTACTGCTGAAGACACCGAAAATGGGAACTTCGGTAAGCTCTTCGGAGAAGAAAAAGCTTATACACGAATTGTCCAGCTCCGTGGCGTTAATCATTGTAACAAAATCCTCATTTGAAGAGAGAGGTTCCTCCTCAAGAGCCTCCTCAAGGTCATCAAGAAGATCATCATCATCCCAGGCCACAACCATTACCGTGTATTCCCCGGATGAGAAGAATTCTGTTTCGCCGAAATCGTTTTCCTCAACGAATTCCTCAAGTTTTTCTCCGTCTCCGCACGGAAGAAAGAATGCCACAATTTTCTCATCCTCTGTGAGGGAAATAACACCGATCTCTCCATCCAGAATACCAAGCTCTTCTTTCCACTCATCCCAGTCAAATACATCTACATTAAGATCAGTGTCCTCAATCTCTTCAATTGCATGCTCGGGAAGATTATCCTCAAGAGCCTCAAGAATACCGGCTATGTCCATGGTCTCAGGATTTATTGTTATGTACATGTCGTACCCACGAGGCATCTGCCCCAGAAGTACTGATCCTCCCCCGCCTCCGAAACACCCCGAAACAGCCACCAGCAACACGGCAACCAATGCCATCATGAAATACTTCACAGTTTTCCTCCTTCGTTTGTTTACCCGAAACCATACATATCACCAACGACCTGCAAATAACCAGATTTTTAACCTTGCACAGAGACAGAAAATACAACTGCCTTCTTATCCGGAATGACAAACAAAGCCATCACAAAATATTTCACAGTTTTCTCTCCCTGTTTCGATTAACTATTCAATTTTCACAAAAGGTCTTACCTGTAAATCAGCAGACTTATTCCATCAGGAAGATCTTTCGAAAAAACATAAAGTTTCTCTCTCAATGAAACCGGCGACGCCCAGGGCGCGACAAGAAAATCAACGCCTCCACTGACACACACCACAAGAGGTGGGCTGATCTCCATTCTGGCCACATGAGTCCAGTGTTGTATGCCGGGAAGCTCATCTCTGTAAACAATTGCGGTATTCACTCCGTTTGCCATGGCCACTGAATCAATCCACGCTGGATCAAAAGCACCCTGAAGAGCTGCCGGTGTGGCAAGCCCCCACAGATCGAGCACATACTCATCATACCCCACTGAAACCAGCCCCAGATCATTTACCGCTACAGGCTCACGCAACCAGTTGTGAACAAACCTTCTCATCTGATACTGCTGCTGGTAAATATTACTGGATGCATCTTGAATCTTTGAGTAACCACTAATGTAATCAGCGCTTAAAATAACCAGGAGAACCCCGGCTGGAATACAGTATTTACTGAGCAGCCTCCGGTACAAATGAAAAGTAATTAAAACAGAAAATGTCCACATGTAAACACCATACCGGTGAAACCATCCTGACCTGCCAACCAAAAGGTGCAGAATTACAGAAACCACAACGGCACCTGCAAGGAGCTTCTCAATTCTGCTCCTTTTCCCACTGAAAAGTACAAGTGCGAATGGGATCAAAAGCAACAGTTGAACCATACCTCTGAAGCTCTTAACAGAACTGGAAAAATTGCCCAGAATTGAAGCCATGCTGCCGGAACCACTCACAACAGCAGATTTGGCGTTAACTGAAGCAGGCATTGGATTCAAACCAAGACTAATCAAAAACAGAGAGAAAGCCCCAAGCAGAACAACTGTAATAACAAAAATCAGCAATGCTTTCTTCTTCTCTCCCGCGGCAAACAAAAAAAGCAGAACGGGAAGTGAAACAGCCAGACATTCGTACCTTATCAAGGGTGCGGCAATCAAAGAAATCAACAGCCATGGAGATACCTTTCGATTTTCAGAAAAATTCGATACACCAATTGCAATTACCGTTACCAGCAATAGCTGAAGGCTGTGCTCCATACCTGTAAATACCAGCCCTACCAGATTAAAGGCGTAAATAGATACAACGGTTAAAAACATCCCTGCCCGACCATAGAAGCGGTAAAGAAGAAAAACTGTAAGCAGAGCGAAAATACTGTTCAACAAAAGTGGAATAAGATAGAAAACAGAGGTAGCAGAAAAAGGAACCAGCAAAAAAGGCCACAGCACAGAAGAAGACGGCGCGGTAGATTCGTCACGGTTTATCCCGTAATGCCCACGGGCTATGTTTTCAGAGAGAGACATGTGAATGTAGGGGTCATCAAGTGAATACACAAAATGGCCATCATTCGCCTTCATTGAAAGAATGACAGGAACCATAAGAGCTACGAGAAAAACCACGGCCGGGATGAGTGCTTTTTTCATTTCTCCCCTTAGATATCCCCGAATATAGAACATTGAGTCAAACTGCGGGGTTGACCGACTGTGATTTATTTCACAGTATAGAGAAGCTAAGATAAGGGTGTTTAGAACACCTGATTCGGGGCAATTAACAAGTAAGTTGTTTAATTTGCCCGTACCTTTGTGTACGGGTTTCTGATTGAAGGTGTCATTTCTTTGGACAGTAGACTGGGTTTCATTGGAATAATCGTTGAGAACCGAAGCGCACATGCGTCAGAGGTGAACAGCCTGCTGTCGCAGTATGCTGAACTCATCATTTCAAGAACCGGTATTCCGCACACCCGGAGGGGTTGTGCTGTAATCAGCCTCATTGTGGATGCCACTACTGATGAAATTGGAGAACTGAGCGGCAAACTCGGTTCAATATCCGGTGTATCAGTAAAATCCATGCTGTCAAAATCGCAGAAACGACAACTGACAGGAGGAGATAATGCCACTTCCGGAAATCAACACTGACGGACTTAAAAGTTTCATTCCCACTGAAAAGATCGAATTCCTTCTTAAAAACACCGCAAATCCAGATAAAAAATTGGTTCGGAAAATCATTGCAAAATCTCTCAGCAAGCAGCGTCTTGAACCCGAGGAGATGGCTGTTCTCATCAATACTGCTGACCCAAAGCTGGTGGAAGAGATCAAGCAGGGAGCCCGGGATCTCAAGACAAATGTTTACGGTAACAGAATTGTACTATTTGCCCCGTTGTACATCGGTAACGAATGTGTGAATGACTGCACATACTGCGGGTTCAGAAAATCAAATACCGAAACCCTCCGAAAAACACTCACCATGGATGAACTGGGTGCCGAAATAGAGGCTCTTGAAGACAGAGGACACAAGCGTTTGATACTGGTGTACGGTGAACACCCCATGTACGATGCTCAATTCATTCACGATACTGTTAAAAAAGCATACTCTGTTCACAAGGGCCAGGGTGAAATCCGCCGGGTGAACATTAATGCGGCACCACTGGACGAAGAGGGATTCAAGCTGGTCAAGTCGGCCGGTATCGGAACTTATCAGGTTTTCATGGAAACCTACCATGAACCCACTTACAAAACCGTTCACCCTTCCGGCCTGAAATCCGATTATCTCTGGAGACTTCACGGACTTGACAGAGCCTTCCGTGCCGGCATCGATGATATCGGCATAGGAGCCCTGCTCGGTCTGCATGACTGGAAATTCGAAGTAATGGGTCTTCTTTATCACACGATTCATTTTGAAGAAACTTTCGGTGTAGGCCCACACACCATCTCCTTTCCCAGGATAGAACCAGCCCAGGGCAGCGAACTCACAGAAAACATCCCATACAAGGTTAGCGATGAAGACTTCACAAAACTCGTTGCTATCCTCAGGCTAACAGTACCCTACACAGGTCTTATTCTCACCTGTCGTGAATCTGTAAAAATCAGAAATGAGGTAATTGCCTTCGGTGTAAGTCAGATTGATGCCGGCTCCGACATTGGAGTGGGCGCTTATGCCACATTAGATCCGGAATCCGCAAAGAAAAGCCAGTTCGTTCTTGCCGATGGCAGAAGCCTGGATCAGGTTATAGGTGAACTAGCTTATGCAGGATATCTTCCAAGTTTCTGTACAGCTTGCTACAGGGTTGGAAGAACCGGTGAACACTTCATGGAATTTGCGATTCCCGGATTTGTCAAAAGGTACTGCACACCCAACGCCATTCTTACGCTTCTCGAGTACCTGAACGATTACGCAACTCCGGACACAAGAGAAAAGGGGCTCAAACAGATAAAATCTGAGCTTAAGGCAATGGCCGAAGGCGAGGCAAAAAACCTACTGACAGAAAAAATAGATGCGGTAAACAATGGCAAGAGGGATCTTTATTACTGATTCACCGTGTTCTTACAACATAAGGCCTACTCAATTATTCCGCCTTCATGCTACTTATAACGGTATTTCAATTAGAATCTCCCTGCCTTAATAGATATCCACTAACCCACCGTATACCAGTGGATTAGTGGACAGATATTAACCTCCATCATCGGGTGAGTTCCCGTTGACGCAGCTAAACACACTTCACATGTTAATTGAGAAAGATACATTCTTGAGATATGCTGACTGCAGTAGAATCATCGTTCAGCTTGTATTCTGTTCTGGCTTTCTCAATCTAAATATTCCAGACAAAAGCTCAAATATCCCTTCGCTACCCCTCTGCCAAATCCTCGAACAATCTCAAACCA
>JAUVJW010000161.1 GCA_030596465.1 Candidatus Fermentibacteraceae bacterium
AAGAACGGACATTACATGCGCAACTTCTTCGTTGGGCAGAATTGTGCCATACTCATCCTCGAACCGAAGTATTTCTGCCATGGTATTCTCAAGCGCGGCTTGCGCAACTATAAGCTGGTTCTCTGTGCTTTCTCTATTCGTTCTGTAGCGGGCCAGAGTAATGCTGGTGTTTATGCTGTCAAGAAGAAAAATCACCTGTTCAGAAATTTCAACAGAGTACAGAGGCTTTCCTGTGGTTACTTCTATCTGTATGAATCCTGAAGAAGTAACTGTTGCGGAAAAGTTTTTCCTGAATTGTTTCCTTGCCAGAAACAGCGCGACTTCCGGCTGTGTTTCATATCGTATATCCAAGCCGGCACTGTCAATGTATCCCGTCTTGAAAATAGTTTGATCAATAAGAGTTCTGCTGTTAAGAATCTCTGAATATACATCTGCAAGTGTGGTCATCAATGGTAGAGAATACCCCATACCGCCACTGAAAAATCCCGCGAACTCGCCCAGAGAAAGTCCTCCCAGACCTAATCCGGGGGCTGCCTGCTCCTCCGGAGGAAGAATAACTGTTGTAACTGTATATCCTTTCGGGAGAATGTATGTTATTGTAATTGTTATTGCCATTACAATAGTTAAAACTTTTATTATAAATTTTCGGTTTTTAGCGAGAATATATAATAAATTATTGGGTGCTTCGCTCATTATTCCCCTTAATTACTAAATATGCTCTGATAAGCAATCACAACAGTGGCTACTCCTGTGAGAATAGTAAGATATTCTTCCCAGAATTTTACAGGAACTCTCGGAACATCAATTGTTGCTCCGGGCGGTACAATATCGGTTAGTTCAACATCTATTTTTTCGCCGTCGGCAAGCATCATCTTCACACTGTTTCGCCTGGCTACTGAATTGTAACCTCCTGCCATTCCTATGTAATAGTTGACAGTCATACCCGGTGAGTAACGAACAGGAGCAGTAACAACAACCTGCCCTGTTACATTAATGATTCCGGACAATGAAGGCACTACCAATCTATCATTGGGTTGGAGTTGAACGCATGAGTCAATTCCCTGAAGGCTGAATGATATTTGAACCGGCAATGAATCGGTGTTTGTTCGGCACACATAACAACCGTCAATATCAGCGGTGCTTAACACTCCGCCAACTCTAACAACTGCTTCTCTGGCACTTTCTCCGGGTATAAACTCAACAAGCATATGATCTGAAGAAGAAAGAGCCCCCTCAACAATAATCGTAGCTGTGACTGCGGAAACATGAATCCTCGAGTTCCGCTGCATAAGAGGGTTAGAATTCAGATTACCGTTAATCAGGAAATCATTAAGATTGAAAGCCGTCGAATCGTCATCCAGGGAAATGATAAGAATATCTGAAATGGCTCCTGTAGAAGCAACACCGCCAGCACACTCCAGAGCCTCAGTAAGCCGGGAGAGTCCGTTTACAGTAACGATACCCGGTCTGATAACCTGCCCTGTAACAGGAATCTGGAAGCTGGCAGATCTGGCAAGCCCGGCACTGACATTCATACCTCTGTAAGCACTGACAAAAAGATTGGAAATTCTGTTCTGAAGCATTTGAAGAGTCATTCCATTTGTATCAATACCCGGCATAGCCGGAATGCTCAGAATTCCATCCAGTCCAACCGGAAGAAATACAACTGAAACTGCCTCATTCACTCCTGAAAAAGGAACTCCACCCGGAAAAGATATCCAGATGTCATCACCCGGGCTAACCAGATATTCCTCTGGATCAAAATAATCCGCTGGCGTCAATCCTGTTCCTGCGCTTTCAGATAACCCAGCGATAGTTCCTGCTGTTAATGCTGGCATAGCAACAAGAAGCAGAGAAGCAACACCCGTAGACAGTATCAAAAATATTCCTCCTTAAATAACAGCGTCTATCTTGCGCTGTGATCCCATACGGAAACGGCCCGGGAAGTAACAGCTCGGGAAACACCTGAAAGAGAAGCAAGGCACATCAACCAGAAAAAGTATGGTAGTCGCAGAAAAGAAGACATTCTGTTTCCCGCTAACTTCCCCGCAATGGCAATCATATTAAAAAACACGACACTCAGGAAGAGAAAATTGGAAGGTGAATCAAAAACTGCGAGTAAAATCCCGGCAACACTGGCAAGAATTGCAAAAACTCCCATATTCCACCTGAGTATCTTATGTACGAAAAGCTGCAGAGCAAGACCATACCTTTTCCTTTTAACGGCCTTACCGAACAGAGAAAAGGCTGACCCTATCATCCAACTGACGATTCTCACCAGACGGTGATACTGAATAGAGTTATTCGGGGTTGGTTCCGCAGCAATAGCTCGAGAATTGTAAAGACATGCATAACCCTGAATACGGGTAGAGACGGCTGTTTCAAAATCATCGGCTCTTGAAGGATCCTGGGGATTGTAAAGGCTTTTTCGTACAGCAAACACTGCTCCTGTGGCTCCGAGAACGGCTCCTATTTTGCTGCCAAGAGCTTTTAGCATCCGCTCGTAGCGCCAGTAAATTGACTCACAGGTGATTGAGTTCAGGCTGTTCTGCTTTGATCCATCTACACAACCCACTGCGGGATCAGCGAATGGTTCCACCAGTTCTTTCACTGTACCAGGATTGAACTGGGTGTTCGCATCGGTAAAAACAAGAATTTCTCCTCTGGCAATTTTTGAAAGCTCTACCATAAGTACCGATTTACCCATGCGTTTCTCAAACCGCATGAACTTCACACAATTCTTCCCGAAAGATTTAATAATCTCATCTGTCTTGTCTGTAGAAGCATCTGAAGCCACAAGGATTTCATATTTGTCTTTCGGATAATCCTGCGCAAGAAGATTTTGAAGTCTTCCCCCGATACATTTTTCCTCGTTCCGGGCGGCAACCATCACACTGACAACAGGATACTCCTGAAAAGAAGAACATTGCCTGCGCGAAAAAAACAAACCAAGGAAAAACATTATAAGCGGATACATTACCATAGGTAAAAGAATAATACCCACACATATCCACAATACATATCCAAGAACTTCTATCAGAATAATCTCCTCCCCACAGAAAATCATCCAGAATTTATAGTGAATCCACTTCTTTACCGCAACAAGGAAAAGCAACACTTATGAGAAGACCAAAAACAATCCAGTAGAACGCTCCTGTTTGCGGCCATTGGGTAAGATTATCAAATGCTTGATGCGCCCAGAAAGCAGCAAGACCGCAAATCATTCCCATGCCAAGCGATTTGTCGCTACCGGATTTTAACAACTTGATCGATGTCAGCCCCACAGCCATAAGCAAAAGCAGAAGAGATAGAGCAGAAAATACCCCTCCTTTATAAGGCATTTCAAGGATCATACTGTTCAGACCACCAAACCTGGTGATTTTGTTAACGCTATCCTCATGCCGTACTTCCCAGAAAGCATACAGAGAGGATCTGCTGTGAAAAAATTCTCTACTGCCCCAACCCACTCCAACCAATGGCGATTCCTCAATAGAATTCATGAATCCTTTGTAGGATGTATACCTGTGAAGAAGACTGGTATCCATTATCAAAGACTTGGTATCTCCAAAAATGGTAAGCTGTCTCTTGAAGTCCTCCGCATTAATCAGAAGTCCCCCGACAAAAATGGTTACGGCGAGAACAGGAACCCAAATTTTCTTTCTGTACTGGTAAACAAGAAATACAAAACAGGCTGAGGTTACAGTGAGAAACCCCCCCCTGGAAAAAGTATACATTACATTCTGTATTCCGAGAAGCATCGCTGCAAGTGCAGTTATTTTCCATACCTTTTCCTTAAAAGCAAATACTAATGCCAGCGCGGTAGGTACTAAAAGCTCCAGAACTCCCGAGTAGGAATTGGAGCCGCCGCCAAAGGTTGAATAAACTCTGCCCGCGAGGTCAAAACCCGATGCTCGCTCTCCAAATGTGTCAATACTGCCGGAATTATACTGATATATTCCATATATAGTCATAATTATAAGCACAATAACAAGAATTTTGAACATTCGCATTAACCACTCTCCGCGACCGTACCAATCATATATCACGGGAATAAGAGCGGCTGCGACAAACATTTTGTTGGCTTCGCGAAGAGTATTACCAACAAGGTTATTGTGGTTATGCAAAGACACAAACATCGAAACAAGCTGGGCCAGATACGCGCAAAAAACAACAATAACAGGTAAAGGGAAACGAGGAAAGTTCCTGAAACCGGCGAATTTAATAAGAAGATAGAACAGCGAAGCAGAGAGAACCGCAATAGTTGCAACAGCAATATAAAATGGCCCGTAATCAAATGTTATGTCGCCAAACGTGATAACAACCGGAAGCAACAGCAACCAGGCTCGAGGATTCGGTACATAGCATACTGTGAAAAACAGCGTTGGAATGACAATGAGCCCGATAAGAACAGGTCTGGGAAAAAACAGAAAGACATAGAAATACGCTAAAGTGCCACCAAGCACAAATATCCATGTTTTAAGAGAAGGCCTGTACGGCTCTATCCCGCTACAGGTATAGTCCTCCGAAGCTAAACTCACTATTTACACATCCCAGGAGCGTGACCGACAATGGGCGTTGAGTAGAAAGGCTTCACGGTCGAGTTAGAATTCTTGGAGATTTGAGGAGAACGCAACGAAACCAATGCCGGTGTGCGTCCCGGCGACAGCACGGAATAGCACCGCTATTTGACAATAATCTGCGAGAATTATAGCCGATTGTGGAATCTTTATGCCGACGCTTCATTCTCGGTCACTCTCCTAGCTAATTGCAATTATTCAGATTCCGGCTTAAAGGACGAAAGACTCCCCAGCCGGAACCTTCAGCTTAGTTCAAACCGGCCACCTCGATGGTTGTCGCCTCGAAACTACGGCTCTCTGCGAAAGCAATAAGCCTTCCCGCAAGAGCAACCTGAGAGTGGGGATCTCTCTCTACTGCCTCTTCATAAAGAAGAAGCGCAGCGTCGAAGTCTCCATCTTCCATAGCATTCCCGGCAGCTGCCAGGTATGCATCGGAAGTGGACGGTATAACTGTCTCCGTTACGGAAGCCAGCAGAACCGTCGGAAGAAGCAGTGCTATAAGCACC
>JAUVJW010000143.1 GCA_030596465.1 Candidatus Fermentibacteraceae bacterium
GTCGAAATGCGGGATCCCGGGAAAATGCTTAAACTGGGCTGGGCTGTTGTCCGGAACGAGAACGGCATCCCCATGCGCAGTGTTGATTCAATATCAGAAGGACAGACAATACATATATCCATGAACAGAGGCTCACTCACAGCCATTGTTAAGGAGAAGAAAAATGACTGAGACCTACTCACAGATGCTTGCAGAGCTCCAGAAAATTGTTGATTCCGTAAGCCGGGATGACTGCCCTGTCGATGACCTTGAGAAAAAGGTTCAGAGAGCAGGAGTTCTTATAAAGACCCTTCGCGAACGGCTTAAGAAAACAGAAATATCGGTATCAGAGATGCTTACGGAAATAGATGGGTAGTTGTTTCTCAAGGTGCAGCAATTACTCTATTTATCGTAACAAGTTTCTGAGGCTTTAGCTCTTTTGTACTGAGCCTGCTCCTCCAGCACCCTGTTTATGCCTTCCATCCAATCCAGATTTCTTCCAATCACCAGTTCAGTCATTTCAGCATGGTGTGTGTTCTTCATCGGAATTGGTTTCGCCTGCAAACCATACTTGACTGTCAAATCTTGAACTTCATCACAGTTGTCATATGTCATAATGAAGTCACCACTGAGGCCAGTACACTTCTGAAACAGTAACTCGTGGTCAACTTTATTATGTGTGTACAGTCTTTTTCCCGCTTTTTTTCCACCGGCAGTGTATGGTGGATCAATAAAGAAAACAACACCTTTATCATCCTTGTATTCATCAAACACACCATAGCCATCAGAGTGTCTGAATTCCAGCTTACTGTGAACCAAATGCATTGCCTTTATTCGCCTTGCAAGAGTCTCAGGATACCATCTGGAAAGAACACCCTTGCCTGATTCTCCTTTTTTCAAAAACCCGGCACCTGCTGCCAGAATTCCACCATGGGTACAACGATTCTTTACTATTGTTCTAAAAGCCCGCTCGCGCAAAGATTTCGGGTTATCACTTATTACAGTTGCAGCATTCCCATAATTCATTCTAAAGGAGAGAATTCTATCAGCCAGCCAACCTCCATCTCCAGAAGTTACTACTTCCCAGACTGCTGCCACATCTTCATCTAATTCTATCAACAAAGCTGAACCAGCCAGGTTTTCGCAAACAGCGGTTAAGGAAGCAATTCCTCCACCTGCAAATGGTTCAATAAAAATGACTGGTCTATCTATTTGAGACTTCAGCCATTCTCTCAGTCGAGGAACAAACCAGGTTTTGCCGCCGGGATACCTGAACAAACTGCGTTGCGGAACAGAAGCAACATTCACTGCTTTGTATTCAGTGTGTATAACATCCCCAAATAGGGAATACTGTTCTGTTTTCAATTCTCAGTCCCCAATCAGATTCTCAATAGTTTCGTTAAGGGGCGGCAGTTCAAGCTTCTTATCTACCTTGGTCTGCAGATAACTCATAAACTTACTCATATCACCAACACGGGGGCGTGCAATTGCATTGATTGAATCCATAAATTTAGTGTAAACTGTTTTGTTATGAACCAGTGTATAGCAGGTATTTTTACTGTTCAGTTCCAAATCATAAACAAGCCAGGCGATTTCAGCTTCGTCACGATCCACTTCTTTAAGCTCAGGCAAAGTTTCAAAGAAACTCTTGTCTAGTGCTACAGCCATTTTCTTCTTCCATTGATGAAAAATCTCACCCTTAAAGAGAAGCTGTGGCACTAATCGCTTCCGGGAAGAAGAGAGAAAATCCGGTCGAGGATACTTGGATTCAGAAGTCCAATCCATCTTTGCATTTGCTTTGCAGTCAGACATGTAATATTTAAATGGATCTCTAACATTTCCTGAAATGTAGACAGCTTGAATCTCAAGTGAGCCAAAGTCGCAAACCTTTCCCTGGTCGTCATATGCGACTAGAACAACATCAATGTTTCCTGCGGATTTCCCATAATAATCACGAAGTTTGACTTCAGTTAAAGAAGACCATGATGTGTCTCTGGGAAAGAAAAAATCAGCAGCACCTTCAGTTATTAACAAGTCTTCACGAAACCTGACAGGACAAGTGATTACAGGTACACCTCGATAATTAATGCTGCACACACCCAGCGGATCTTTTGCTTTATCTTTTGTACAATTTGGAACCTTGTTATTGAACGGACAGAGTTTTCTATTCCTGAATCTATCTGCCCTGGAGCTGAAATCAACAGGTAAATGCCCAAATACTTCTGCCAATGGCTGAGAATTTTTACTCATGTTCACTTTCATTAGTTAGAACTGTCCGGTTCAAACATATCACATTAGAACATCCAGTGTCTAAGTGGAAAGAATTGCCGTATCTGAAAAAGTAGTCATTATGATTCCGATTGGAATTGGTCATATTTCTTTCAAACAGACACAGGCTCTCCGAAATGAGTGTAACCATCGGCTTTTACTATCCTGACCGGCACCAGCTCACCGGGAGTAAAGTCAAGTGATTCAAGGATAATCAGCCTGTTACCCATGGTTCTTGAGGCCATCTGCCCTGCCCGTCTTGCCGGACCTGTTACAAGAACTGTCATTTCTCTGCCAATAATCTCTCTGGATTTCTCCAGTGTAATTTTCGCTTGAAGATCCTGTAGTATTGAAAGCCGTCTCAGCCTTTCCTTAACCGGCACGGGAGGAGAAATATTCAAAGCGGCAGTTCCTTCTCTTTCGCTGTACCTGAAAAGAAAAGCATAGTCATACCTGACTTCTTTCATCAGGGAAACAGTATCTTCAAACTCTTCAAGAGTCTCACCGGGGAACCCGGCGATCATATCTGTTGAAATGACAATGTCCGGCATCAGTTCCTTCAGCATAGCTATTTTCTCGATATACCCATTTCGGGTATAGCCTCTTCTCATCGCTTTAAGAACCCTGTCATTCCCCGATTGAGCAGGCAGGTGGAACTGATTACATATGTTCTCTCTGGAAGCCATTACTGACGCAAGCTCTGCTGTGAGATCTCTGGGATTGCTTGTAACAAACCTGACCCTGCACCTGTCACCGGCAACCGTGGAAACCTTTTCAAGAAGCTTTGGGAAATTCATACCGTTGTGAGTATATGAATTAACATTCTGCCCCAGCAGGGTTATCTCGCCGTACCCGGCTTCAACAAGTTTCTCAACTTCTTTCAGGATGAGTTCAGAGGGACGGCTGCGTTCTCTTCCCCGGACATATGGTACAATACAGTAAGTGCAGAAGTTATCACACCCGCGCATCACTGTTACATAAGACCGGGGAAACTGCTCTCTTACCGCTTTTACCTGTTCATAATCTTCCGCTCCCTGATCTGTAACCGATAGTCTCCTTCGCTCTTGAAGCAGTTCCGGAATCAGGTGGTATACATCCGGTCCAATAACAAAATCAAGCAACTTTATTTTTTTCAGAAGCTTCTCGCCGTGTTCCTGAGCAACACAGCCGCAAAGAACCATTATGGGCTTCTTCTTCGGTATTCCCGCAAGGTGGGTAATTCTTCCAAGCGCTCTTGTTTCCGCGTGTTCACGAACTGCGCATGTAACCACAAATACAGCCTCAGCGATCTTTGCGTTTCTCACCACGGTGTGGCCGGCAGCTTTGAGAATACCTGATAATATCTCGCCGTCATGAACATTCATCTGACAACCATAAACCTCAATATGGCATATCATCCCGGAATAATCAGTTCCATAACAAATCCAGCCAGCACTGGAATCCTGAGATTATCATCAAGAGGCATTTCAAAAAGCTCAGCCAGTGTAGCAGCAAGAGCCCCGGCAGCAAGCCCTGCCGGCGAAAGAGTCCAGCCCCTTGCGGCGGAAATCTGCATCAGTGGAAGAGAAAACACAAGACAACTGAGAAGAGCCGCGAGGCTTCCCTCGAGAGTTCTTCCGGAAACAAGAACGGTTCTTCCGAATTTTCTGCCCACAAGAGCTGCGAACGAATCACCAACTGAAAGAAAAACCAGTGCTGAAACTGCAATCTCCGTTCGAAAAAGCAAAATCGTCATGGCCGCACTTGCCATGAGCACAGTTGACGCGGTCATTCCGCCATCCTGCTCTTTTCCCCTGAGAACTCTCCCAAAAAGACCCATAAAAAACTTGCGAAACACTCTGTTTCGGGATCTGACAATATCAACAACCAGCATCCCGGAGGCGAGAGAAACCAGAATAAGAACCATTTCCATTTTTGGAATAAAAATAGCAGATGCAGGAATGATCAGCGATCCGAAATGAACAGCCTTACGCATAATTTCTTTGGTGTAACCCATGTGCCGGGTTAGAGACCAACATTCACAGAAATACGGTGAGTACTGTCAAGCTGATCATGGGTTAACCATGCATAGTCAAGAGAAACCGGGTGACCGCTGAAGCCAATGGTAAACCCGATACCCGCAGTCATGTTTCCCTCATTTGAACCGATCCTGAGTCCTACTGTATCTTTTATAAGAAGCTCAAGACCCATGTGTGTATCAAGGCTGACACCGGCTTCAGATAAACTGTACTGTGTTGCGAATTCTCTTCCCTCAAAGCGGAAGTCTCCATCAGCAGCAAAAGTAATAACCGAATGAAATCTGGAAACAGGCCAGATAAACGATGCGCCCATCTTTGCAGTTGGGGATACACTCTCACTGACTCCGGTATCCCAGAACATGTATGTTCCAAAAACATCCTGAAGATTTATACCTAAAGCAAAAGCCTCTGTGGCATTCCATCTCATGGCAACATCGAAGCCCACACCCCAGGCACTGTAGTCCATGAGTTTTCTGTAAATAAGTTTCGAAGTAGCCCCAACAGAAAACTGATCGTTCAAAGCTCTTCCCCAGGAGAGATAAAGTGCGTTATCGGTAGCGCTGTTCCAGGTAATTCTTCCCTCATCATAGATAAGTTCCTCTCCTGGATCCCATTCACCGTTACCTTCAGTACCTGCGGGATTGCTTTCCTGATCGTAATCATCATTGCCGCAATCTCCGGGAGCTCCGGTGCCATCTTCTCCGAAGACCCCATCACTTCCAGTATCATACCATTGCAGGTTGCTGGTATCGGCTATTTTTCCAGCGTCTGTTCTGAACAGACTGGCAGCATACATGTCTCCATTGTGTTCTTGTGAATAAGCGAGATAGTCGTAGGAAATAAGACCGCCAAATCTTTCCGAATGCATAAGCGCAATTGATTTGTTTCTGCTCTGAACAAGACCTGCAGGATTCCAGTAGCCTGCCGTTATATCATCTGCAACCGCGGAATAGGCACTACCAAGAGCAAGAGCTCTTGCTCCGGCTCCCACATACATAAACTCTCCGGCATACTTGTCCGCGCTGGCTGAAAAAGCCAACAACCCTGTAAGGGCAAAAGAAAGAAGGGTTTTTCTCAAAAAGTCACTCTCCGTTTACATATCTGGCAAAAAACTGTCTGTCCTCAAATCTGATTCTGGTGAAGAATAAACCTATACCCCACTTACCATCGGGAAGTTCCTCTTCCCTTATAACCACAGCTCTGGCCATTACCTGATTTTCGTCAAGATTCACAGACACATCAACTCTTGTCAAGTCACCAAGGGGATCATCGCAAATACAGTAAAGA
>JAUVJW010000209.1 GCA_030596465.1 Candidatus Fermentibacteraceae bacterium
TCGTTTCTGAAAAACAGGAATTCGCCACGCCAGCAGAAGATCTTCCAGTACGGAAATATAGCCTTCAACCGTTTTTCTGCCGACGCTGCATTCTCTTGCAACATTGCTGATATTCAATACCTGTGAGTGGGAAAAACTAGCAACTTCCAGAAAACGGGAAAAGCCTCCCAGTGTTCTGATAAGCCCCTCCATTATTACTTCTTCGCGAACATAAATTCCTACATAGCTCTTGAGAACATCGCCTGGCTGGGTGGAATCCAGAACGACTGGCAGCATACCAAGCTCCAGTGCCGCTTCAAGAGAGAACTCCTCTCCCAACTCCCCTGCCATGAATGGGTGCATGTTTTTTAAAAGAGCCCTGCCTGATAGAAGGTCTACTCCTGTTCTTTTCAACTTCCTGGAACTTGAACCAGTGAGAATAAAACAGTATCCAAGCTTTAACTCAATAAGAGAGTGAACAACAGAAAGAAGTTCTGGTGCCTTCTGTATTTCATCAACAACTATGACAGAACCTGGAGGTTGGCCAAGGGTAAATCCTTTAAGCCTCTCGGGCCTGGCAATAAAACTGCGAAGAACCTCTGGATCAAGGAGGTCCAGTCTTGCCGCACCGGGGAATTTCCTCGAACACCATGTTGATTTGCCTGTGCCTCTCGCCCCGAACAGAAAAAAACTTGTATCGATCGGAGCATTAAGAAATCGAGATGCTATTTCCATTTTTAGACCTTTTCTGGAATTAGTACTTCCATATTTCGACTAAATTATATGCTTTTCCTATTGTATGTGCAAGAAGTGGTCGCATTTCGCGACCACCTCCTGGGTAATTACCATGCAAATTGCAAACCGATCTTTCTGTTTTACATGGTTCAAAGGAATCCTTGTTTTCGAAATATAAGCAGTGCTGCATATTTCTAAAAAATCATCTCTGGGAAGATTCCAGATCTCCGCCCAAACCGTTGGAACTGGTCTGCGAGCCAGGCGCGGACTACGTTCCAGGGAAAGCGTGTATCTTCACACCGGATTCCCAGTGCGTATTTCTCTTATTTGTCTCAGTAATGATCTTTGACCGCTGATCTTGCAAGCGATGTGATTGGTTTTCATGCAGGAATCGAAGGGCAATCGTGACGAATGGGCTGCTTCGAACACAGGTTATGGTATTACGGAAAAACCAAATTCCTATTGATCGGCATGGATTGTAAACCAGTAATCCCTCATGGTTGACAATTCTGATTTATTCCGTCATTTTCCCGCCGTACATTAACTCTTTCAGGGAGGTTTGAGTGCCATCTTCGGCAGAAGTTGCCAGAATTCTTAGAGATACAGGCGGTTTCGTCTCCGGAGAGGAAATTGCGTATACGCTGGGGGTCAGCAGGGCTTCGGTATGGAAACGAATAAAAGCCTTGCGCTGCATGGGATTTGACATCTCAGCCTCTACCAACAGGGGTTATCAGCTTGAAAATATCCCGGATGTCCCTTCGGTTGAGGTACTGTCAGCTCTTTTGAATACAACCCTTATAGGTAAAACAATCGAATACCATTCACAGATCGATTCTACAAATGCAAGAGCAATGATGCTGGGGTTTTCCGGGGCTGCTTCAGGAACAATTGTAACAGCGAACAGGCAGACTGCCGGAAAAGCAAGAAACGGTGGTACCTGGTCAAGCCCTCCAGGGAAAAACCTGTACCTTTCTATAGTTGTTCGCCCTGATATCCCACTTGCCCGCGCTAGTGAGATTGCGGATCTGGCTCTTCATTCGCTTTATCTTAGTGCAAAGCGATTTTTTCCAGAGTATAATTTTTTATTAAATGACCACGGCTTGTTTTCCGGCGGAAAAAAGCTCGGTGGCGTACTGTGTGAAGTCCGTGGTGAAATTGATCTGGTATATCACATGGCTGTTGGAATAGGACTGAATGTGTCACACTGCAAGAATGGTTCCAACGCGATATCGTTGTTCTCTCTGACTGGAAAGATGCTTTCCCGCGCAGAAATAACAGTAGCGGTCCTTGAGAAATTTGAACAGCTCTATCTTGAATGGAAGGCAGATGAATAGACGGGAAGCACTTGATATTCTTTCTATTCTTCCTCTGGATCAGGTTGAGGAAATGTCCTGCGGCATACGATATGCCGGATTTGGGAAAAGGGTGGATCTGTGCGCGATAGTTAATGCGAAAAACGGAGCCTGTTCAGAAGATTGCGCCTTCTGCGCTCAGTCCGGTAACGCCGGAGATCCCATGATGGAACTGGATCAACTTATTGAGAAGCATCGGTCAAACTCTGATGCCGGCGTTCACAGATTTTCAACTGTAACCAGTGGAAGAGGTCTTTCGGGTAAAGAGTTCCAGCGAATCTGCGACGCAGCTTCAATGGGAAGCGGTTACTGCCCGCTGTGCGCCTCTCTCGGGATTCTCGGATTCAAAGAACTTAGAGAATTATGCGCGGCAGGAGTATCACGCTACCATCATAATCTCGAAACATCATCCGATTTCTTTCCTTCTATTTGCACAACACACAGCTGGGATCAGAGAGTTATGACTGTCAGGCGGGCAAAGCTTGCGGGAATGTCGGTATGCTCCGGAGGAATAATTGGTCTGGGGGAATCTGATCAGGATCGAGTAGATCTGGCCTATTCTTTAAAAGAACTTGAGGTGGATTCCATTCCACTGAACTTCTATGTGCCTGTTCAAGGCGCAAAAATAAAAGAGCATAATCTTTCCACTGAAAAGCTGCTGAGAATAATCGCGATGTTCAGAATGGTAAACCAGTCTGCAGAATTACGGATTTGTGCCGGACGGGACAGACTTGGTGAGACGGAGGAGAAAATATTCTCCTTCGGAGTAACCGGAATAATGACGGGAACACTCTTGACAACCGGCGGCAGTCAGTTTGAAGATGATCTTGACCTGATTCAACAGGCTGGGTTCACGGCATGAGCAATGAGTCAACAATACTTCAGAAGCTGGAAAATCATGGACTTCGCCGGAAAATGCGAGTTCGTAACGGGAAGTTTCTGAACTTCTCTACCAATGATTATTTAAACCTTTCCTCTCACCCGCTGATTATTAAGAGAGCAATTGAGGCTGTGAAGCAATTGGGTGCGGGTGTCGGAGGGTCACGACTGATGGCGGGAAATCTTTCTCTTCATGAAGAACTTGAATACAAACTGGCTTCCCTTACTGGAATGGAAGCCGCACTGGTTTTTGGAAGCGGTTTCCTTACCAACATAGGAGTGCTGACTGCTATGGCAGACAGAAACGATGTTATCTTCTCCGACAGACTTAATCATGCAAGCCTTATTGATGGCGCCGCAGCTTCCCGGGCGGAAGTCAGGCGATACCGGCACTGCGATGCGGGACATCTGGCAGACCTTGTTCGATCTTGTAAAACAGACGGTCGAAAAATCATTGTTACCGATTCGGTGTTCAGCATGAACGGAGATATCGCACCCCTTCGGGATATCTTTGAACTCTCAGTGTCTCAGGGATGCCTGATGGTGGTTGACGAAGCACACGCTATAGGAGTTTTTGGCTCAGGAGGAGGGGTTTGCCGAGAGCTGGATATCTTACCTGATGTTGTTACCGGAACCCTGAGCAA
>JAUVJW010000065.1 GCA_030596465.1 Candidatus Fermentibacteraceae bacterium
CTGTTTACGAAGACGAGAAGGAAGTCTGGGATCATAAGCTTTCACACTCCCCTGAGGAGTTGTCCTCTTTTGGAACAAATATTTTTGAACAATACGGATTCAGGCGTGATGTTATTGTATCTGCCCTGCGGGAAGCCGGGTACCCGGTGGAGAGCTTTGACGGTATTGTGGGAAGAGGTGGCCTGGTAAAACCAATTCCCGGCGGAACATATCTGGTTGACAGCAATCTTCTCAAAGATCTTGAAACGGGGATTCTCGGACAGCATGCATCCAACCTCGGAGGCCCTATAGCAGCAGAGCTGGCAAAAACAGCGGGCTGCGAAGCCTTCATTGTAGACCCTGTGGTGGTTGACGAAATGGAGCCCATCGCAAAGTTCACAGGAAATCCGCTTCTCTCCAGAAAAAGTATTTTTCACGCCCTGAACCAGAAAGCGGTTGCCAGAAAAGCAGCGGAACAACTTGGCAAAGAATACGATGCATGCAATTTTGTTGTAATACATCTCGGCGGCGGCATAAGCGTAGGAGCACACAGAAAGGGACAGGTTGTTGATGTTAACAACGCCCTTGACGGAGACGGTCCTTTCACCCCTGAAAGATCTGGCGGGCTGCCGGCAGGCGACCTGGTAAAACTCTGTTTTTCCGGCGATTACATCTTGAGCGACATAAAAAAAATGATAAAAGGGCAAGGTGGCATTGTAGCCTATCTGGGAACAAATGATATGATGAAGGTTGAAGATGAAGTGGAAAAAGGCAATGAAGAATGGTTGGCTGTGTACCAGGCAATGGCTTACCAGATTGCAAAGGAAACCGGGGCAATGGCTACGGTACTCAGAGGAAATGTAGATGCAGTAGTAGTTTCCGGTGGAATTGCCTACGACAAAAAGTTCATCAGCTGGCTTAAAGAAATGATTGAATTCATAGCACCGGTAATCATTTACCCCGGTGAAATGGAAATGGAAGCCCTTGCTCTTGGTACTCTTCGAGTTCTGACAAAGCAAGAAGAACCAAAAACATACAATCCTGAATAAAGAACCGGAGGAGATCGATATGAGTGACAGGTTCATCGAGGCAAAAAAAGCCTGGGAGAACACTATTCTTGCCAAAGTTCTTGGAAGATTCCCGGAGCGCAAGAAAGAATTTTTAACAGGCTCAGGCAATCCTGTAAACAGAGTTTACTTTCCCCCTGATCCTGAAGAAAATTATCTTGCGGAATCAGGTTTCCCCGGAGAATTTCCATACACCAGAGGCGTTCAGCCAACCATGTACCGGGGCAGACTCTGGACAATGCGTCAGTACGCCGGATTTGGCAGTGCCGTGGAGTCAAACAAGCGTTACAGGTATCTTCTTGACGCCGGGCAAACGGGCCTTTCCGTAGCCTTCGATCTGCCTACTCAGATAGGATATGATTCAGATCATCCCCTGTGCGCCGGAGAAGTGGGCAAGGTTGGCGTAGCCATCGACAGCCTCTCCGACATGGAACTGCTGTTTAATGAAATACCTCTCGGTAATGTTTCAACTTCTATGACTATCAATGCCCCGGCTGCGGTTCTTCTTGCCATGTACATTGTAGTAGCCGAGAAGCAGGGGGTTTCCAGCGATAAGCTGAGGGGAACCATTCAGAATGATATTCTTAAGGAATACATGGCCAGGGGTACTTATATTTTCCCTCCGGATCATTCCATGAGGTTGATAACCGACATCTTTGGCTTCTGTAAAGAGAGTGTACCAAAATGGAACACAATATCAATCAGCGGTTATCACATCAGAGAAGCGGGCAGCACCGCCGCTCAAGAGGTAGGATTCACTATTGCCGACGGAATCGCTTATGTGGAAGCGGCGACAAAAGCGGGGTTGAGTGTGGATGATTTCGCTCCGAGGTTGAGTTTCTTCTTCAATGCGCATAATGATCTTCTTGAAGAGGTGGCCAAATACCGTGCTGCAAGAAGAGTCTGGGCAAAGGTGATGAAGAACAGATTCGGTGCTGCAAACCCCAAAAGCCTTATGCTCAGGTTTCATACCCAGACAGGTGGCTCAACCCTTACAGCCCAACAGCCTGACAACAACATCGTAAGAGTTGCAATTCAGACCCTTGCCGCCGTAATGGGCGGTACCCAGAGTCTGCATACCAACAGCCGGGACGAAGCTCTTGCCCTTCCCACGCAGGAAGCGGTTACCATAGCACTTAGAACCCAGCAGATCGTTGCCCACGAAAGTGGAGTCGCAAATACAATTGACCCCCTGGCGGGCAGTTATTTCGTGGAAAACCTCACCGACAGGATCGAGGAAGATGCCATGAACTACATTACCAACATCGACAGCATGGGCGGCATGGTTAAAGCAGTTGAAGAGGGGTATCCCCAACGGCAGATACAGGATGCGGCATACGACTATCAGAGAAGCATAGAATCCGGTGACCGGGTCGTTGTAGGAGTAAACAAATTCCAGCAGAAAGAATCTCCTCCTACCGGACTTCTCAGAGTTGACCCGGCGGTTGAGGCCGCACAGAAAAACAAACTCGCTGCAGACAAGGCGGACAGAGACAACGACAGAGTCAAAATGACTCTTACCGCTTTAAGGACTGCATCCAGATCATCGGACAACCTGATGCCTGTAATCATAGACTGTGTTAGATGCTACGGTACCCTTGGCGAGATATGCGGTGTATTAAGAGAAGAGTTCGGAGAATACCAGCCAAAAACAGTGGTTTAAGAACTTCTTAATTCATTACCACATCCGCTGACCCGTTTGCGGCGGGACGGAGATTTTATTCCCTGTCCCGCCCTTGACACAGCGAGCATTGGGGCAGTATAAAGTTGTTGGTAACTTATTTTTATGAAAGGATGTTGAAATGAAATTTTTTGCTCTTGTATTAGTTATGGCTGTTGCTGCCTTCGCAATGACCGATGCTGCCCCTGAGGCTGGCATTTCCCAACCCGAGGTGGATGACTGGATGGATGAAATCGCCTATTTCGATCTTGAAGGCGGGGGTATCCCCAACGCCTACACAGTAGGATGCGGATGGGATGGAGTTAATTTCTGGATTACAAACGGTGCTGGCCAGGCCGGTGCCTCAACAGGTATGTTCTATATTTTTGACCATGCTGGTATTCTTCTTGACAGTTTTCCTCAGAACGGTGCTCCTGGCTGGGGGCTTCGTGACCTCTGCTGCGACGGTGTTTACATGTACGGCAGCGTAAGCTCTGCTATTGACTACTACGATATTTCAACTAATGTGAAGGTCGGTGCTTTCACCGGACCCATAAGCCCCAATCGTGCAATGGCTTTTGATGGTACCTGCTTCTACACCAGCTCATTCTCCACCGATGTTTACCAGCTCACATGGGATGGTGTCAGCGGATCAACCGCCGCCAATACAGTCTGGTCCACAGCAGCTACAAGCGCTTATGGTGCTGCCTGGGATGCCATTGGTGACTGTCTCTGGGTTACCAGTGCCAACAGCACAGGTATCATTGATCAGATCGCCGCGGACGGCTCTCTTATTGAGCATCACACTGTTATCTCCGGTGCAACCTGGGGAGGAGCCACAATGGCTCTTACCGTTCCCATCAACGAGCTTTTCTGCCTCGAACAGGGCTCACCTGATTGCATGCACGGCTACGATGTAACCCCGGTTTCACTTGAGCGTGATACATGGGGATCAATTAAAAGCCTGTTCTAGAACAGACTGGGCTGTTTTTCAAGGGAAGCTCCTTCAGGAGCTTCCCTTTGTATATTAGGATAGATTGAAATGATTTGTCATCTCGCAAGAAGGGGTCTTAATGAGTAAATTTGTTTCTCTGTCTGCTCTTGTACTTATACTCACCGGTTGTGGCTCTCCCGACGGCAGCACCTGGTTGATTAAAACATCTTCTGATGTAATTTCTGTTGCCGAAGTTGGTGCCATCTGGAACGAACTTGATCAGGACACAAAAATTAGATTCCTGTCAGCAAACAACCCGGTAGGCGATTTCATTACCGCTCTGGGCAGAAAAACGATGATTACCACAGAAATGGATAATGACTCCTGCCTGTATTCACCGATGATACAAGACATGAAAGAATGCTGGATAATCAATTCGGCTTTTATTGCCTGCATAGACACTCTGTCTGCTTCAACAAGGAGAAATCTAACTGAACCTGATCTATCCAACTACAGAAAACTCCTGGGCAGTGTAGTCTGGTACTCTTCAGAAACAAGTGGTTCAAAAGGGCCGGAAAGACTACCTGATCTTCCGTGGGCCCTGGCCTTCGCATTTGATTCAATGGCAACAGGTACCTCCGTTGAGATTGAAGGTATTACATACACACTTGACTCGACTGTTACATCCCCGCGGGAAATGATAGATGAAACTATTGCTGATTCTGCCAGATTCAATGATTTTGCCCGCACCAGCCTTGTAGAAAGCCGTGTGAACAGATACCTGCTTTCCTTGAAGACAGAAGTGCTGGATACATTCACAGCGGATACCGCAACTGTGTCAGCATACTGTTCCCAAAGAGAATCTCTGGACAATTCAGCTGAACTTGCTTCCTGGCGTTACGGTTCTATCAATGCGGGAGAATTTGATGGCATTGCCGCCTTTGTCTCTCTGGGACAGCCTGGCAACGAACACTCACTTGAATGGGTTCTGCACAGTCTGAGAAATCAGGCCAGGCTCACTTATATTGCTGATTTGTATGCAGCTGAGTTTCCGGAAGAATTCAGCAGTTTTGAAGCTGGAGCTGAAGCATTCGCCGTAGACCAGGCCAGCGAACTTCTTTTCAAGACAAATGTAACCGATGTCGTGCAAATAACCGACTCAATGGTTTACGAGGCTTACATCCAGATGGATTCAATTCCTCTACTGCCGGAGACAAGAGTTTTCGAATCGGTAATGGTGCCCGGTAACATTGTTGATGACGCGATTGTACTTCTTGACAATGACAACGCTCTGCTGGAATTGGGTTATACCGGATATACTAAATTTTTGAGATCCGGAAATGAATTTCTTTCCCGGGCCGTATATCCGTCCGAGCTTCCATACGAGATGGACCTGACCCTTTTTCTCCTTGAGGAAGGCGATACTCAGTGGCAGAAACCTGTTGAAACAGAAGAATGCCTGTTTGTTTTTTACAGACTGGTTGAGATCATTCCCCCGCATGCCGCTTCTTTTGAACAAATGGAAGCATCCATCGCGAGAAATCTGCAAATCCATCTTGAAGAACAGAGAACAATGGAGTGGATGTGTGAACTGGAAGCTAAGCATCAGTTCCAGGTTAACCATGGCATTCTAAGCGATTTACCCGCCGACCCCGCAAATTGGAGTGAATTGTAATTGGCCGGATTTCTTCTTTTCTTCCTGCCTTTCGCATTTGTTATGGTTTCTGTATTTCCCGGTCTTTTTGACTCTACAGTGATGTCCCGGCTGGCGGTGTATCCGCTGGCCGGTTCTTTTGTATTCTTCTTTGGAAGAAAGAATATTTCCGCCACACACCTGATTACCGGAGCTGCCATCGGGTTGCTTCCAGCGATTTCTCTGCTGTGGGGAACTTCTGCCATTGCCGGCATTCCCTTTGCTGTCAGATGGTTATCCTTCGGTATGATGATTGTCGGATTTTCCGGAACCATTGCCCGGTGGGGGTTCAAGTCGCATCTGACTGGCCTTGTGGCTGCTGCCGCAGCAACTTCCGTTGTTATACTGATAGCCGGTGCTGATTCTGTTACCGGAAACGCCAACAGAGCTGGTATGGTTCTCGCTCTTGGCTTTATGGGCAATCTTGTTCTCTTCAACAAAATCAGATGGTACTCCTGGGTAATAGCAGCGCTGATTATCTGTGGAATTTTTGTTTCTTCATTCTATATCGCCTGGATTGCATGCTTTGCCGGCACTCTTGTTTTCTTTTTCTCCGGGAAACTCAGGATTCATCCATGGATGGTGCTGGTATTGATGATAACGGGACAGATCCTTTTTTCGTTATTCCCCGAGTCTGGTGGAAATATTGGTCCCACCCTCGAACTCCGCTCAAGAATCTGGCGTTGCTCCTCTTCTCTCTTTGTTGAGAATCTTCCACTGGGAACGGGAATCGGTTCAGCAAGGCTGATGATTTTCAACTCCGCTGAACCAGAGCTGAGAGAACTGGCCGGGGGAGACAAAAGAATTGACTTTCTTCACTCTGAGCCTCTCACAATGATCACGGAAATGGGTATTCCCGGGCTCCTTCTGCTGCTGTTCATTCTTTACTGGCTTTCCCGAAAATGCAAATCCTCCGAACAGTTAGCTTTCCTTGCCGCATTCTGGCCGATATTTACCAGCGATCTGCCTCTTGCAACGCCGCTGGGCGCGATTCCCGCTGCCCTTTTTCTGAGTTCTGTCCCTTCTCTGAACAATCGAAGAATCCGAATTCCGATCGCAATACCTGTCCTTGCCCTGATTTTCTCCCTGTACTGGTGCTTCACTGTTGTTTCCGGCTACTCCGCGCTGGGCAATACTGGAAGAAGTACAGTAAGTGATCTGGAACTGGCAGGCAGGAGAATTCCATGGGAGGAACGGGTATTTCTGGTATCAGGGCAGGCACATCTGCAGAGTGGAATGGTTCTTTCCGCTCTGGAAGACTCCCGGAAATTCCTTAGTTTATACCCTGGTTATTACAAGGGGTGGGAACTGAGAGCCCTGGCCCTTTCTGCGGCAGGAAGAAGCAGTTTTTCCGCATGGGCAAGAGCGGCATTGCTGGTACCGGATAATATTTACTCTCATGATAGATACCTGTTTGCACTCAATGCTATTCAACCGGCAGGCATGAATCCTGACACTGCCGTTTCAATTTCCATTGTTCTTGCGCATTCAAGAGAGGACATATCCGAGTTCACAGACAACATGAATTCAAGCGAAATATTTTTCGTTTCCAGTAAGCTTATTGATCTTTCAGAACAATGCAGACCTGTTTCAATGAACTCCGCTGCCGAAGCATGGTTTATGGCCACCTGTTTTGCAATTGATGGCGGCAGTTCTATACCTCCTGAACTAGCCGTCAGAATTCTCAGGGAAATAGACCTGTACCCCTCCCTGAAATCAGATTGGCGTCCAAAAGCTGACGAGTATCTTGAACTGTTAATAGACGAGCTGGGGATAGAACTTGTTCAAATCCCATCCCCCTGAATTTCTGTTCCTATCGGATTACACAGAGCTTTTCGGTAGTAACAACACTCTGATTTTCGGCTCTAACAAGATAGATACCTGTCTGGAGATCGGTAAATGTTTCACTGTCTTTTCCACTGGCAACCTCACGTCCGGTCATGTCGTGAATTGCGAACTCACCCTGTGCTGAGATTGTAACAACACCCGTAGAAGGGTTTGCGCTGAAGTGAATAGCCGATGCCGGAGAAGGCGTATCGTCTTCAATGCCCAGCATATGCATGGCCGGCATAATTGTGGGATCACCCAGAACAACCATTCCAAGATGCCAGTACTGCTCGGACTGACTGAATCCACCGCTTATTATGTAGTTCCACCAGGCTTTGTATGCTTCTCCAAAGCTATCCCCGTTTCCCAGGGGTGTGTAAAACTGAGCGAAATGAAGCATTGCCCCGCTCTTCGTACTGCCCACAGCGGCAAGTCCGTAGTCAGTTCCGAAAACATAGGCACAGCCCATACACCAGTCATGGGTAAAGCGACAGTTGGAACAGGCAAAAAGATTAAAAAACCTTGAAGGAGGGTTATCTGTCCAGATGTGTCCGGCTGTAGTGCTTGGTCCCGGACTCCACGAATGTGATGTAGGTCCTGAATGAACGAAGGGGCTGATCCATGTGTAACCTGCAGGAAGCCTGTTCTCTCTGTAGTCGGTACCATTGGTTGCGCTGACCGGCAGATTCACCAGCTCGACATCATCATACAGGTTCTCCATAGCTGAACGATAGCCGTTACCCCAGTTTGCCCAGTCATCATCAACATAGCAAAGCGCGTGAGGATCAGGGTCTCCGTTAAGCCGCCATTCATGAAGCCTGGTAAGGTAAGCCTCTATCAAATCGTATTCATCACCCAGAATAAGTACACTGGTTGTTATTCTGCCCGTATATATCTCCGGAAAAAGATCGCCGCTCCACCCGTCATAGATACTGTCCTGGCCAGCTGTTCCAATTCCCGGATAGCCGATCCAGTTATCTTCCCAGACACCATCAAGATCCATGTAGAAATAGTCACTTGGGAATGTTTCGTTAGACCTTGAATCGTTATCAACAATGCAGGACCATGGGGCAGGAATATCGCCGACAAACACAACAC
>JAUVJW010000112.1 GCA_030596465.1 Candidatus Fermentibacteraceae bacterium
ACATCAAGAGCTTTATGAATGTCCCCCTGCCCCATATACGCTTCTGCAAGAAGTACGATTTCTGCTGTGCCTGTAAGCAGTTCTGCGGTTTTGTCGAACTTTCCCAAAGCCATAAGAATTCTGCTTTGCAGCGGCTTGTTTTTCCTTGACGCAAACTGGAGGGCTTCAGTGTACCTGTTGAGGTTGAAAAGACTTTCAGCTTTTCTGTCGTTGTTTTTCTGGAGAGGTCGGTCGGCGGTGTATCTCCATGCCCCCTCTTTGAAGAGGATTTCTTCTGAAAGAAAAGGCTTGTTAATTCCGTTTGCCGTTTCTATGGAAACCCGGCACCTGGGTCCGTACCATGAGCAGCCGACAGATCGGATTTCGGTGCTGTCAGGAACATCTTCCAGAGGAAGGTCAACGGCGGCACTGACAGGACCGTTCAGTGAGGTCCTCCGTCCCTGAAAATCCTGAGGGACGGATGTCCCGCACAGAACCAGACGAAGACCGGATGGAATGATTCGCGCCAATTCTCGGAGAAGAGCTGTAGAATCCTCCTGATACTCAAAGAAGTCATGCATTATTAAAAGCTTCTCAATGCCTCCCTGGCCTGGAAAGGCATTCTTCAGCAGTTCTCCCGGGCTGTGAGTAAACGTTCCTGCAGGCATATCCGGTAAAGGGCGTCCCCTTTCCCCGGAGGCAAAGCGGATGATTCTGCATGCCCACCCTTTTTTTGAGGCAATACTGCTGAGATGGTTGACATACAGATCTCGCGCTTCCCAGCTTCCTCCCTGAACAATGTTTAATCCCAGTTTGGGTATAACCGGCTGAAGGTTTAACCGGACTCCGGACTTGTATCCGCAGTTTCCGGCGCTTTTCCACCTTCTCAGTACGTTATCACTGCACAGCTCATTTGCTTTGTCAATTTCACCGGGCTCCACAAGCCAGTTTAAGCGCAAGGCCGTTGCAGCAAGCATATACAGATCAGATGCCGCTCCCGGAATTCCGCCTGATTTAACCTCACAGGGCGCATCGGGATGAACCGTCAGAAGACCGTCTCCCCAGAAGATCAGAGATATCTTTTCCTCCCTCAAGCGGAAGCTGTATTCATCAATGGAAAGGTGATTCATTCCTGACTCGTGCAAAAATCTCAGCGCATTCACCAGCTCAGTTAACTTCTGACCTCTTTCCAGAGGCGACAGATTCTCAGTTCTGATTGAAAGGCATCTGCTTCCGTCAGGCAGTTCCGAAATCCCGTCCGGGATGATAACTGCCGCTGAAGTTCCAATGCGGGAATACAGACTTCCCAGATACTTTACAGGAATACCCGCAGGAAGAATCCTGCCGAGTCTTCTGTCCCCGAGATGGTCTGTGAATTCTATGTGGGTTCTTCCACTGGAGCTGTGGGTTCTAAGGGAAATATTCTGTATTTCTACTGATTCCATTGCAATCCTCCATCCTTCTGTATCATAGGCATTGAAGCGAGGGTTAGCAACGGCGCAAAGTCCTATTTCTGTTTCATATGGGAAAAATTACTACAGAGAGGGAATAATTCCCCCAAAAGGGCAACTCCGTATTTCTATGAATTTTATCATATTGTTTACTGACAACAAGATAGCTTTCTGGTACATCAATTGCTTTTGAAAGTGGTGCATGGGATTGTTTGTGTGTTAAATTGAGAAAGGATGGCCATTCATGAAGTATTTTTTTGTTGCACTCTGTTTGTTTTCTATAACTAATGCAGTAGAGTTGTACTATGATGATGGTACTCCCCAGTGGCTAAGTTATGGCAATGCCGCGGTCTGGTTTTATACGGAAGATTTCTTTCCGCCTGCATCCAGTGTTCAGATTACAGAAGTCGAGATGTGGTTTTATCACCACTCCAGCTTTCCCTGGGATACTGCAGAATTTTATCTTGAAATCTGGTCCGGAGACGACGAGACTTTTCTGGAGGAGCAGCTGTATCAATCACTTGAGACTGCTATTCATTACTCTCCCATTCTGATTGATGTTTCGCTGGAGAACATTGTTGCTGAATCAGACTTCTGGATATTTGAGAACACTGAACTCAGTGCGGGTGGATGTCCCTCTGCTATTCTCGACGGATCACCTCCGGTTGTTCCTCACAGCTGCGGGAATGAAGGCTGGATAACTGAAGGGGATCTGCTCTTCAGATGCTTCGCTGATGAGATGAGCATTGAATCAATTTCATGGGGTGCGTTAAAAACAGTGTTTTAGAAACGAGGCTGAAGCGAAAGTTATACCTGAATTAGTGGTGTTGATGGTGTTTGGAATGCCGTGGGGGGTGTGCTTGAGAACTGATACCTGATATTGTAGTAATAACGAAAGGCGGTATGACATGAAAGTAATATCTGCTTTAATTTTTCTGTTACCGTTTCTTGCTCAGGCTAACGTGGACATGGTTATGGGCGATGCCGCTCAAGACGAACTAATAATCTCGTGGTCATACAATAACAGTGCTTTTGCTGGCAAACACTCCGGTACAGAATTTACTCAGATTGTTGCGAAACCAGGCATGAATACAGGTATTGTAACCATTGCAGAAGATTCAGAAGATGAAAAGCATATTCTTTTTCTTCCATATGTTCAGGATGAGTTTGGTGATAATGCTGAAGTAATCTCCTACTCTTACAGTGATTTCGCATACGAAGGCACCACTCCTTTTTACAACATGGAAACGAATGACAGATTTGGTTTTCTCAAATCCCAGGATGACAGATGGGATGTTCTTCTTGCGTATAGTTACATGGCTTTTACGAGTTCCGGCGCTTGGCTCAATATCAGTCAGAATACCTATTCCATTGCTACCAACGGAGATCTTTCACAAACCGGTGAAGCATCCTGGGATAATATGTATTACAACAAAGGTTCTGAAACATTATCACAGTACTACCCGGCTATGATGATGGGACCGGTTGTATGCCCTGGTGGTTATCCTCTTGTTGCTACCTCCTTTGGCTGTAATAGTACCCAGGAGTGGCTTGTTAATCACTCCCTTATGTTCGATCCGAATTCAACTGAGCTGCTCTGCCACACCACAGGAGAGGACTGGGATCCGGATCTGTCGGGAGTTATGGGGCTTGGCAGTTCTTCTGACACAGAAGCAATTCTTGTTTTTGCCGATGATACCGGTAATGTGAACTGGTCTGTATTTTCCGCATTTACTCCTGTCCCGGAATCCACCGCTATTTTACCCTGGGGTTTTCCTGAATTTGATGATCCGATGGCATTTACCTCCACTTTCGAACTGCCCGGGATGCTCATGGTCTGGTACAGAGATGGCGAGATAAGATGTCGTCACTGGGATGGCCAGTGGAACAATTATGATTACTTTGTTGCAAATTCACTGCACGCCCCGGATATTGAGGAAATAGCAGTCTGTGCTGATACCGATGGCTACTGGATAGCATGGCTGCCGGGGACAGCTTCAGAGCCTGAAGTTGTTTTTGTGAACTTCAATGATGTTACCGGAGTGGCTGAAGATGAGTATCTGACTGTAGATGCTATTCTTCATATCAGTCCATTAACCAATCCGGTTTGTGGTAATCTCTCTGTAGAGGTGTCAGGTATTTCCTGCGGTATCATCACTGTTACTGATCTTTGCGGTAGAACCGTTCTTGAGAGAGAGATCGCTGGTGAGGGAATTCACTCTCTCGGTGAACTACCCGCTTCAGGAATTTTCTTTGTAAGGCTTCATTATTCTACAGGTGAAGTGTCATGCAGAGTGATATCCATGTGAAATTGTTGCCGGAGGTTTGCTATGAAAATGATTGCGTATTGCGGTTTGGATTGTTACTCGTGCCCTGCAAGACTCGCTTTTTTGAACAATGATAACTCTCTACGGAAAAAGACTGCTGCAGAATGGTCAAAGCTTTTCGGCGCGGATATTAAAGCTGAACATGTGAACTGTACCGGTTGTACTGCTGAGGGTATCAAGTTTCCTCACTGTGAACACGGATGTGTAATGAGGAAATGCGCCATGGAGAAAGGTATTGAGCACTGTGCCCTGTGCGATGTATACCCTTGCGAGCAACTGGCTGCTTTTTTTGTACATGCGCCGGAAGCAAAGGTAAATCTGGATACGCTGATTGGCTGAAATTGCATAATGCACCTGGATTCAGATGCAATATGCATAAAAAGCATTGACATCGTGCGTGATTCTGCTATTATTGCTCCTTCTGCTTAAAAATGGAGGGGCACTATGATTGCTAAAGCTTCCGAGATAATGAATCTCTGCCGAGAGTCCAATGTTCACTTTCTTCGTCTTCAGTTTACCGACATTGATGGAATAGTCAAGAATGTTGAGGTGCCGGAGAGTCAGTTCGAAAAGGCTCTGGCTGGCGAGGTGATGTTTGACGGGTCTTCAATTGAAGGCTTTACGAGGATCGAAGAATCGGACATGCTGCTGTCACCTGATCTGGATACTTTTGCTGTGTTCCCGTGGAAAAGTGAGTACGGAAGGATCGGGCGGCTTATCTGTGATGTTTCCCTGCCTGATGGTTCTGCTTTTCCCGGTTGTCCCAGAGCTGTTCTGAAAAAGCAGGTAGCTCGTGCCGCTGCTCTCGGGTTGCGGGTTATGGTGGGTCCTGAGGCCGAGTTCTTCCTTCTTCAGTGTGACGATAATGGTAATCCTGTTACAGAGACTCATGACAAAGGGGGATACTTCGATCTTTCTCCCATGGATAAGGGAGAGGAAGGTCGGCGGGATATTGTTCTTGCTCTTGAAGCAATGGGTTATGAGGTTGAAGCTGCTCACCATGAGGTTGCTCCTGGCCAGCATGAAATAGATTTCAGGTATGTAGAGGCACTTGAGGCGGCAGATAACATTGTGACCTTTAAATTCGTAGTTAAGAAGGTCGCTCTGATACATGGACTGCACGCTACATTCATGCCTAAACCCATCGCGAATGAAGCAGGTTCAGGAATGCATACTCACTTCTCAATGTTCAACTCCAGTGACGAAAATGTCTTTTTTGATCACAATGATTTGCATGGACTTTCTTCAATAGCACGAAGTTTCATGGCTGGGGTTCTTCAGCACGCAAAAGGGTTTGTCGCTGTAACAAATCCGCTTGTGAATTCCTACAAGAGGCTTGTCCCTGGCTTTGAAGCTCCTGTAAATGTGGCATGGTCAATGAAGAACCGGTCTCCTCTTTTGAGAGTTCCAGCCGCAAGAGGAAATGGTACCAGGTGTGAGATCAGGGTACCGGATCCATCATGTAATCCATATCTGGCTCTGGCTGTGATGCTTGCGGCTGGACTTGATGGAATAGAGAAAAATATGAACTGCGGAGAACCAGTTAACAGAAACATCTTTTCCATGAGCGGCAGAGAGAAAAAAAGGTTGAAAATCAGTGCGCTTCCAGACAATCTGTGTGCCGCGCTGGACTGTATGGAAAAGGATGCTGCTGTTAGAAATGCCCTTGGCGAGCATATATTCAATCACTTCCTTTTGAATAAGCGAAGAGAGTGGAAAGAATACATGAAGGTGATCCATCCCTGGGAGCTTGGGCGGTATCTGGATAGATATTAACTTGACAATCTGTATTTTCTCACAATAGTTCCAGCATGAATTTACTAATACTATTTGTTACTGTTTGTGGCCTGACCATTGAGAGGGCAGAGTACACTCCGGAGATTGACGGAGTGATCAACGATTTATGCTGGCAGGCCGTTGAGCCAGTTGGAGGCGAATTTACGGCCTTCAGGCCAAGGGCTGATGTGCCTTTGTCACAGCCTACGGATATCAGGCTTGCTTACGACGAGGAATTTCTCTACATCGCAGCATTCATGCATGATTCGGACCCCTCCAGAATAATTCATCAGGTTGGTGCACGGGATGAGTACCAGCCTGTGGATAAGTTTTCTGTTTACCTTGATACTTTCAACGACGATTCAAACTGCTTTATTTTTACAGTAACAGTGGATGGGGTGCAACTGGATTCCCGCAGAACAGAAATCGGCGGAGAGGACTGGAACTGGGACGCGGTGTGGAGTTCCGCCGTCTCCATGAGTGATTCAGGCTGGATCGTTGAGGTGGCTCTGCCATTTTCAGTTCTACGGTATTCTCCGGAAGAAGAACAGATATGGGGAATAAATTTCGGACGAAATATTTCCTACACCAACGAGGGCGGGTACCTGTTCAGAATGAAGGAGCAGGGGGGAATGGATGTCTCCTGTTTCGAAGACATCACAGGTCTTTGTGATCTGCCATCGGGACACGGAATAGAGATACGCCCTTTTCTTGCCGGTCGGCTGCAGTTCGGCGGAGGAGATGGGCTGTTCAGCGATCCGTGGGGCAGCGCGGGGGTAGATATAAAAATTCCACTGACTATGCAGTCTGTGCTGGATGCTACTGTTTATCCGGATTTCGGCCAGGTGGAATCCGACGCGGATCAGGGAAATATCTCGCACTGGGCGCCATGGCTTCGCGAGAAGAGACCCTTTTTCATGGAGGGTACCGAGATTTTTGATATGCCCTTCAATATGTTTTACTCCAGAAATATTGGTTCGGTCGCATGGAACGGTGATCTTATCCCTATTCTTGGCGGAGCGAAGATTACCGGAACCTCGGGTAAGCTCAGGTACGGTTTTCTGGAGGTAGTGACCGGCAGAGTATGGGAGGACGATACCACTCTGGTCGCGCCTGCGACCTCTTACAGCATTGGATCTCTCCTTGAGGAATTCAGCCCCGGAAACTGGATGAAGGTCTCGGCAACCAGCGTTGATGCTCCCACC
>JAUVJW010000096.1 GCA_030596465.1 Candidatus Fermentibacteraceae bacterium
AGTATCTGGTTCAGGGTTTCAGGGTTGACGGTGAGCTGTTCCTTGAGATAGAGCAGGATGTTGACAGAGTGGAAAAATCCCCTGAAGAGATCAGCGAAGAAGAGATTTATGTGATAGCATATCTCGAAAGCATGAGTGCCAGCGGAGTGGCTATGGAGTACAACGCTGATCCTTACAGAAACACAATCAGTGAAGTTGAAGTGGATGGAGAAGAAAGGATATGGGTTCGAAGAGGTACAGTACTTGAACCTGTTTTTGATGTCTATGACTTCAGCGGAGAAAAACTGTTCACCGCCTCAGTTTCAGAAGCAGGCGATGCACTGGCTGCTGGTGACAACTTTGCGTTCTGGGACTTCAACATAGATGAACAGGGCATTATCGCCTATTCTATCAACCCCGAGCTTTTCCAGCAGGTCTATATTCTGGAACTGGCTGAGTAACAGAAAAACTTTTTTCCCTGACGGGGGAGGTGTCACCTCCCCCTGCTTGATCTAACACCTTGAGAGGTGGATTACGGCTATATTAAAGATGTTCGTTTACCGGATATCAGATCGGATTGTGCCTGCTGAAGAGGGGAGGACTGTTTGACCGAACGATTACCGGGTGATGTGGAGATATCTATGGAAGAGAGAAAAGCGTTAATCCGGGACATCGCTGAGTTTTTTGATGCTCAGTTTGAACAGGAGGTCTCCGAGTTCAGGGCAGGGATGATACTTGATTTCTTTCTTCTGAAGCTCTCTCCGGTTGTTTACAACAGCGCAATCTATGATGCCAGGGCATTTCTTTCAGAGAGGCTTGAAGATATGGAAGCAACTCTTTTTGCTAAAGTACCGAGGAGTAGAAAATGAAGTACCTTTTGCCTCTGTTTTTCATTGCAGGCTTTTCTGTGAGTCTTACGGGAGCGGAGATGGCTGTTTATACAGGTGAGGGAACCTGGGATGATGGGATCACAGCTTTTGTTCAATTCCTTGAATGGAAAGAGATTACATACGAGTTTGTTTCTTCGGAGGAGGTGAATACCTATCCGCTGAAAGAGTACTACGAGGCGATCTATTTCCCCGGCGGTGACGCCGACTATTATGACTCTGATATAAATTTGAACGGGATACAGCATATTCAGGAGCTGGTGAGTGAAGGCGGAGGATACATCGGGATGTGCGCCGGAGCTGAGTTTGCCTGCGATAAATTTATCTGGGAGGGTTTTGTCTGTGATTACTCACTGGATCTTTTTGACGGAACTGCTGTAGGACCCATTGATGTCATTGCCCCATGGCCGGAATACGCAATGACATCTTTAACCATGAACAGCGGGAATCCCATAAATCAGTATGAGCCTGACACAGAAGTCATACTGTACTGGGGAGGTTCCGCCTTTTACCCGCACAGTGGTGCTGTGATTGATACAGTCGCGTCCTATGATGAATACAACAGCAGAAATGCCATAATCAATCTCAATTACGGCAGTGGAAGGGTTTTGCTAATTGGTCCCCATCCGGAAATTGAAGAGGACGATGACAGAGACAGCACGGATGTGGCACAGGAGCAGGATGATTTCGGTTCAGACTGGCCATTTCTGTGGTCTTCGGTGGACTGGCTTCTCGGCAGACCCATTACATCTCCGAATACTTCCATTACTTCATCTTCCAGTTCTGAAACGCAGTTCTCAGTTTCACCCAACCCATTCAGTTCGACCACAGTTATTCACTTTAACCTGACCTGCCCCGGTTCAGTGAGTATCCAGTTGTTTGATCTGTCCGGCAGGATGATAGATCAATTCTTCTATGGGATTCTTCAGGCAGGAGATCAGGCAGTCAATCTGGACACTTCGTCGTGGACCGTGGGGAAATACTTAATTCATTTAAACACGGGAAACTCTACCATTACTCAGAGATGCGTGCTGGTCAGATAGTTTTGTTCTGAAATTGATTTGTTCAAGCTTATTTGAGGCTATGGAGCATGTGGGGCTTGACCTGAATGAAGCAGTTCAGCCATTGTACAGAGCGTGTTGCATAAAAGGAGGAAGCATGATAAGTGCAAATGTGTTGTTATCTCTTGTATTAATTCTACCGCATTTTGTTCTTCATGGAGGTATGGCACAGAGTGACTCCCAGCGGAGTTCCGGTGCACAGAGGCTTTCAGCTGGAGATGTGAACGCTGGTCCTGTAAGCGGTATGGAGTTCTCGTATATTCCATCAGGCAGCTTTCTTATGGGGTCTCCTGATTCCGAAGTTGATCGTGCTGCTAATGAAGGTCCGCAACATACCGTAGAGATTGCAGCATTTGAGATGATGACCACGGAAGTTACCCAGGGAATGTGGTTTGAGGTTATGGGAACCAGCATAAGAGAATGCAGAGACAGGGTTGATACTGACCTGCCCCTGAAAGGTGAAGGATCCGATTATCCCATGCACTACATCAGCTGGCATGATTGCCAGGATTTTATCCTGGCAATAAACGAGCTTGACAGGGGGGGTAATACCTACCGGCTGCCTACCGAGGCTGAATGGGAATACGCGTGCAGAGCTGAAACATCAACCCGCTATTACTGGGGAATTCGTTCTTTACCGCATACGATTGATCTGTATTGCTGGTGTGGTGCCAACTCAGGTGATACAACAAATCCTGTGGCTCTTAAGAATCCCAACGGATGGGGTCTGTACGATATGAGTGGTAATGTTTATGAATGGTGTGAAGATGCTTACCACAACAGCTATTCGGGAGCCCCTCTGGATGGCTCGGCCTGGTGCGACAGTACAGTATTCAGGTGTGTTGTTCGAGGTGGCAGCTGGAGGAGCGAACAGGAGCATTGCCGTTCCGCTTTTCGTCACTTCTTCACCGGTGAACGCAGAAATCTGAGCCTTGGTTTCCGCCTTGTAAGATTGGTGGAATAAGTCAGTCTCCGTGAAAGAATGAAGGAGAATGTTATAGAAAACCAGAATAAAACACTGTTGTTCCTTCTTGTCTTTATCATGTTTTCTATTATTGTCACTGGAATTGCTGCAGATGGAGCAGGCAGAGCATTCAACGGGTTTCTTGAATTACAGTTTCGACCGGCAAGGCTTATCAGTGACTACATTAGTGAAAGAGGTATCGGCGCCTCTCTCATAAACGCTGCTGCAGTGGGAATGACAGGGTTGATTCTTATATTGATAGCTAAAGTTCAGCTGTCCGGCCCTACTTTTGCCGCTCTTTTTACCATGATGGGTTTCGCGCTTTTCGGTAAAACACCGATGAATATTCTTCCAATAATCCTTGGTGTTTTTCTTGCCGGCAGGCTGGTAGGCAAGAGCTTTTCCGAATATCTGATAATCGCTCTGTTCGGAACTGCCCTGGGCCCTCTGGTCAGCATGGTAACAGTTGAGATGGGACTCAGTGGCTTATCAGCGGTGGTGGTTGGAACAGGCGCGGGGATTGCCACAGGTTTCATGCTTCCGGCGATAGCTGTTTCCGTACTTCATTTCCATCAGGGGTACAGCCTTTACAATCTGGGTCTTTCCTGCGGTTTTTTCGCCCTTTTTGCCGCTGCGTTTTTCAGAGCGGGAGGACATGTTTTTGAGGGTCTGATGATGTGGCATACAAGTGATTCTGCTGTTCTGATATTATTGGTTCCAGTTCTTTCAGTTGTTTTGATTCTAACAGGGTTGTTTTCAGAGGGAAAGGAGGGTTTGAGGAGTTTTGTTGCTGTTCAAAAGCATACAGGTAGACTGCCTTCTGATTTTATGGATCTTGAATCCGTTGGTGGCTCTTTGATAAACGCCGGTCTTATTGGTCTTGCTGGCTCTGCCTACATCCTGATAATTGGCGGTGATTTTAACGGTCCTACAATTGGAGGACTGCTGACCATCATAGGCTTTGGAGCATTCGGAACACATTTGAAAAACTCCTGGCCCGTTGTGGCGGGAGTGATTGTGGCCTCACTTATTTTCGGCAAGTCTCTTACCTCGCAGGGTGTGCTTCTTGCCGTTATTTTCTGTACTACCCTTGCTCCGCTTGCAGGGGCATTCGGGATTATTACCGGTCTGGCAGCCGGGTTCATTCACCTTGTTCTTGTTCACCAGACAGGATCCTGGCAGGGTGGTATGAATCTCTATAACAACGGTTTTGCAGGCGGTCTTACCGCCACATTGATAGTTTCAGTAATTGCCTGGTACCGTTCCAGGAATTCCGGTTTCAAGTGAGTAACTTTTTGGAGTGACTGCTATGAAAAGAAAAGACTTGATTCTTCATCTTGTAGGCGAAATATCCAGTTTTCTTCTGGATGAAGATCCCAGGCGGCTTGTTATTTCCCTTCACCAGGAAGAGAACGGACTTCATCTCTGTTTTCTGGATGAGAACACACACACCGAAGAGGAACTGAGCAGGATCGAACAGAAGTTGAACAGCCGGAAGAGGCCTGAACTGGCTGGCTACTACGGCTCTATGACAGGTCATGATATGCTGGGAGCTTCCCGTCTCAATCTGCTCGGCTGGCAGGTGAAACATTGCGATGTCTCTAGTATTGGCAGTGGTATCAAGATAGATATCTGGCTTGGAGGCGACGATTTTCAGAATGATCAGTTCACAATTCCAAAGAATGGAGACGAATAATGCTTATATATGTTCTTTATCTGCTCCGCCCACGGATATGGATATTTCTTCTGATGTTCGCTCTTTTCAAATTCCAGGGAGATGTATCTTCTTCAGCGACTGTTGCCGGTTCTGTATCAGCAGGCCCACTGACTGGTATGGAATTTGCATATATCCCGTCAGGTAATTTCCTCATGGGCTCTCTCGCTTCAGAGGAGATTCCAGAGAATGAGCAACCTCAGCATTCTGTAGAGATATCTGCTTTTCAGCTTATGACAACAGAGGTAACGCAGGGAATGTGGGAAGAGGTCATGGGCGAGACTGCTTTTGAGAACCGGAATATGGATAAGGGGCAGGGAGAGGATTATCCCATGTATCGTGTTTCATGGGATGATTGTGATGGCTTCATACAGAGGCTTAACGAAATCGATCATTCCCATCATTATCGCCTTCCAACTGAGTCAGAGTGGGAGTATGCCTGCCGAGGTGGAACTACAACATTGTTTTACTGGGGGGACAGTGATTCAGAGAGTGTAATAGATGACTTCTGCTGGCATCGCCTGAACTCCGACTTTGTCGCCCATCCTGTTGCCTCAAAACAACCGAATAACTGGGGTCTCTATGATATGAGCGGCAATTTAGGTGAATGGTGCTATGACTGGTATTATGACAGTTACAATGGAGCTCCCGCCGATGGCAGTGCGCTGGAATCATCCGGTTCTTACATAGGCGTTACCCGGGGAGGGGGCTGGTCCACCGTTCCAATGTTCTGCCGTTCGGCAACCCGCTATTACATCAGTTTTATTCTTGGTGCTGTTGACGTGGGCTTCCGCCTGGTGAGATCGCCTGTATGATAACACTGCAGCCCCGGATACAGAGCTCGGGGCTGCAGGGGCAATTCAAGTTAATCAGTTGTTTTCTTCTGTTGAAGGAAGTCAATTGCGGACAGGGCGGCAATGGTGCCGTCGGCTACAGATGTTGTAATCTGCCGATAGCGTTTCTCCCTCAGGTCACCAGCGGCAAATACACCTGATAAGTTGGTATGCATATGGTGGTCAGTTAAAATTTCACCATGTTCATTTGTGTCGAGTATATTTTTGAACATACCGGTGTTAGGTACATAACCGATGAAAATGAAGCAACCTGCAGCGGGTATCTCTGTCTTTGCACCTGTTGTTTTTGAAGCAACAATTACCTTCTCAAGGTGCTCGTCACCGGCGAAGTCAACAATGTCCTGAGCCATAAGAAAGTGAATTTTATCATTCTTTCTGGCCTCCTCCACTATCCAGGGTTGGGCTTGAAAGTGATCGAACTCATGGACTATTGTTACTTTTGAAGCGAATTTTGTAAGCCCTACAGCCTCTTCAAGCGCTGAATTACCGCCTCCAATGGCAACTATCTCTTTGTCTGTGAAGAAATCTCCATCGCAGGTGGCGCAGTAAGAGATCCCGATTCCCTTGTACTGCTGCTCACTCTGCATACCCAGTTCCCGGGGAACACCACCAGTGGCAACAATTACCGCGTCGGCGTAGAATGTACCTTCATCTTCCACTTCAACTGATTTCAGTTCATCGGACAGGTCAATTCCGAGTACGGGAGACTGTGTAAGCACATTGCAGCCGAAAGATTTCGCCTGCCGCAGCATGGTTTGAGAAATGTTCCATCCGGAGGTTGTTTCTACACCGGGGTAGTTGGCCACGGTATAGGACATGACCATCTGACCACCTGCGGTACCGGAGTCTACCAGAAGAACCTTCTGGCGGGCCCGGGACAGATATATGCCTGCCGTCAGGCCGGCTGGACCTGCCCCCAGCACGATCACATCGTATTTCCGGTTCATAGAATCAGCCCCCTAAGCAAATTCCCGGTTCAGGATCTCTTTGACCTGCTTTTTGCTTTGGATACTTGTTGTGGCAGTGGCAACTTTACCGTTCTTGAAATAGACGGTAAAAGGCAGACCATTGAATCTGCTTGTTTCCGGTAGTGATCTGATATTGTGGCCGGCGGGGCCGTCAAAGTCCATATCACGGAAGACAACATTCTCGTAGTTGTCTTTTACAGAATCCATGATATCGTAAACAGGCAGGCACATAGGGCCCATGCGCCCGCAACAGATCATTACATTCTCGTTGTTTTCGATTAGTTCTTTGAAATCTGTATTAGATTCTGTGTGCTGCAGATTAGTTCTTAGCATTGCTTCGTCTCCTTGAAATAGCATGTTAATGTTTTAGATTGACGAAAGTATCATATGACGAATTGTTCAATTGTCAAGTAGCGTCTGGAGTGTTGCTATGAAGCAGGTCCAGTGCTCTGTATGCCTTAATACTTCGGTATAATGCGCCGCTATCCTGAGTTCCATACTAACGTTTGGGACGCACTCGGTTACTGGCTCTGCTGCTTTCCATACTAACGTTTGGGACGCACTCGGTTACTGGCTCTGTTGCTTTCCATACTAACGTTTGGGACGCACTCGGTTACTGGCTCTGTTGCTTTC